>DAOWCB010000073.1 GCA_030633795.1 Candidatus Aminicenantota bacterium
AACTTTGTGCATGTCTTCGGCGATTTCGGTTATCTCTTGGGCATTTTCAACCCGAAAACTCCAAGCTTCGGGGATGGCTTCCAGACCGAGAAGAGTTCCAAGAATTGCGCCTGTCACCAAGCCACTGGATGTGCTTGCCCCGGAATGATTAACCGCTGCCTGCACACCCTCGGGGAATTCAAAGACATATTTCAATGAACAAAACACGCCTATGGCAAGGACCTCAGCAGCCGTGACTCCCTTCCCCAGTTTGGTTATAGATTCCTCAACGGGTGTTTTATTAATGAAAAATTCTAAGGCCATTTCCACGTAATGAAGCAAATCCTCATGGTTATCAAACGCTGTCAGTTGTTCAATGCTCAATTCCAAAGCATCCTGAAGGGATTTTCCCTCGATGATATGGGCGATGATCTCTGCAAAAAATCCCGCAGCAAAATAGGCACACGGATGTCCATGCGTCAATGCGGCGTAGTCTGCTCCTTCCCTGAATGCCATTCCTGGCGGGAAGGCCAAACCCACGGAAGCCGTACGCAGCAATCCGCTAGCCTCGGTGCTGTCATTGATCGGATTTCCGATAGATCCTCTTTCTTCACTCTGAAGGACATTCATGCAGGTATATCCAGGATGTCTTACAAGGAAAGGATCTTTCAAGCTCTCAAGCCACTCCGAATACCTTTTGTATACAAATTCTTGGGAATGCGATTCCCCTTCTCTCATCAAGTTAGAATGGGCGCTTATACACCCTTTGGCAGTGGCCAAAGAAAGCTGTGTATCATCCGTGTAGAACCCAGGGTTGAATCCATCCCAAACATCAAATTCCTCGATCCCTTTTTCCCCATATTTTTCCTTTATTTTCTCCAGCGATAGAAACTCAACGGGCGCTCCCAGTGCATCCCCGATGGCCAGTCCAAAAAGACAGCCTTTGAACCTATTCAGCATGCTATGCTCCGTAAGTTTAGTCGTACTTCCCGTCTATTCTCCCAAGTTGCTAATAAAATACCACAATCCCTTTCACATTGGAAGCAAACGGTATTCGTTGTATTTCTTTAGCCATTCGGCATGCTCGAATTTAGCCTATGATTACTACTAGAAGTTTTGTCAGAAATTATCGGAGTGCAAGAAGCGACACTAACTTCTCCTTGTTGATATGAAGAAGCTGGGCGGCCTTTTCTGCAGAAATCTTTTTTTTCCTGTAAGCATCCAACACCAAACTTACAAATCTAGCGGATAAGAGGGAATGACCTCTTGCCTTCTGAGGAATAGGGACATTTCTTGATCCAAATAGGGCTGTTTCATATTGCTCCCAATCCCATTTTTGGCATTCTTTGAACTGGCTAAGAGAAATATACTCCATCTTCTTCAACATCTGGATTAAGGCCAAAAAACTCACATCATAGTACCGTCTGATATACAGGATATCCTCCATGTTGAGTTGTTTAGAGCGGAGATCCTTTTGGATAAAATCTTTCATTTTTTCGGGAGGAAGAAGGAAATGCAGAGCAAATGTTTGAGCAAATTTTTCCCGGCCGTGGTAAAGGGTGATGTAATCTTCGATGAAGATATCGGGATTATCGATTATCGGCCCATCATACCGATCCTTCAGATAATGAGCGTATTCATGCGCTGCAGTCAGGATTTGCTGATGGAATGATTGGTTGCTGTTGATCAGAGCAAAAGCCGCTTGTTTGTACTCCAAAAATACAAACACACCGGCAATATGGATATCCTCATTGATGGGGTGCCGGATGATATGTAGGCCACTCTGCTCCAATAGAGAAAAAATATTGGGGATAGGATTATTTCCCAAGTCTAATCGACGTCTTTCCTGTTCTGCCAATTTTACAGCTCTAACGTTGGCATAAAGTGGAGCCAAATCTGATTGCCTTCCGGTCATTTCTTCTAATTGTAAATAATTATCGCAGTCACTCCGAAATTTCCTCAGAAGTCGCCTAGTTTTTGCATCAAGCTCATCCCCTTGTATCATGGAATCAAAAGATTCCGTTTTTTCAAGAATAAAAAAGGAAATTTCTCTGTCTAGAAATTTGGCGATTCGAGACAAGCTTTCTAGACTGGGACTTCTCCTTCCCAGCTCCAGAAAAGAAATGAACTCAGAAGACAATCCAACCGATTTGGCTAAATCTTCCTGGGTAAGCCCCATTTCCTCTCGTAACTTTCTGATTTTTATGCCGACGATGCGAACCATTCTGCTCCCCTAAATTGAGATATATTTTTTATAACCCCTAGTTAGCAAAAAGTCAAGAACGGCACTAAATCTAACTACATGTTATTCATATGTTTTGACTTCACAGGTAGACTTTGGTATATATAATTCGGGGTAAGAACGATTGTAGTGGGATAGAATATTGGAAAAAAAATCATTTTCTAGAAATAATATTGACAAGAATTTTACCGAGATTCTTCTCAATAATGTTCATGATGGCATTTATTTTGTGGACCAAGATTGCAGAATATTTTTCTGGAACAACGGCGCCGAACAAATCACCGGCTTCGACCTATCGACAGTCAACGGGAGGAAATGTTCGGACAGCATTATCAATCCTGTAGATGAATCGGGAAAAAATCTGTGCGATGAAGATTGTCCTGTCAAACAAGCCCTTTCTGATGGCCAAACTCACACCAAAGAAGCCTATCTCCAGCACAAAGATGGCCACAGGCTACCCGTTTACATCCGGGCTTTCCCAATTTTGGGCGAGGATGGAGAGATATTAGCCGCTGTTGAAACATTCAATGACATCTCTCCTAGATTTATGATGCCGCAGCACAAGAGAGAATTGGAGCGGATGCAACTCCTCGATCCATTGACAGAAGTGGGAAACAAAAGATTTTTAGAAATACACATCCAATCTCGGCTTGAGGAAATCAAAAAATACCGGATCCCGTTCGGATTGCTCTACATCGATGTGGATCATTTGAAAGAGGTGAATGAGTCCTATGGCAAACCTGTGGGTGATCAGATACTTCGGTCCATTGCCCAAACAATAATCAATAACATCCGGTTCTTTGACATTGTGGGCCGTTGGGATAGCGATGAGTTTGTGGTGGTCGTGGCGAATGTTGATGAAAACAAGCTGGATTTTGTTGGAAACAAAATCCGGTTGCTCGTTGAAAAATCCAACATCACGGTGGACTCAAAACTTGTACGGGTAACCGTTTCTGTGGGGGCAACTCAGGCACTCCGTGTAGACTCTCCCGACGTCCTTATCACGCGTGCCCGATCCTTGAGGGATCACAGCAAATGGCTAGGAAGGAACAAGGTGAGTATAAAAATCAGGGAAGAAGAGGAAGAACTTTGAGAAAAATGAATGGCATTCTGCTGATTTCTTTGGTATTTATCTTGATCTTATGCCAAGGGAATAAGCCTGCACAAGACACATCCCAAAGGTCTGAAATCATCCAACCCCAGAAATGGTGGAAAAATCTCCCTCGACCCAAATATTCCTCACTGAAAAGGATGAAAGTCAGCCAGGAATGGTACGAGGTCTACCAGCTCACCGATGACACACTTGCCATCTATGAACCCTATCAGTTTGAAGAAGCTATCAGCTATCTCTTGCTGGGAAAAGAAACAGCTGTCCTGGTTGACACAGGAACAGGAATCGGCAACCTCAGAAAACTGGTCACAGAGCTTACCGACCTTCCTGTCTCGGTCATAAACACGCATACACACTGGGATCATATCGGGGCCAACCATCGATTCGACACAATCATCTGTTTTAATCATCCGGAATGTATCGATAAGCTTCTCAAAGGAGTGGATAACACTCAACTCCGCCCTAGCATCACAGGCGACTCTATCTGGAAACCTCTCCCTAAAGAATTGGACACGTCTTCCTGGGAAAGCCCATCGGTAAAACCGAGCAAAATTTTGGAGGACGGGGATATCATCAAATTGGGAGGAGAGAGAAAACTGGAAGTCATATACACTCCAGGGCACTCCCCCGGTTCCATTTGCTTGTTGGATAAAAAAAACCGCCTACTCTTTACAGGAGACACTTTTTTTCCGGGTCCCTTGTACGCATATCCTGAGGATGTCAACATCGATTTATACAGGGCATCCATAGATCGTTTAAATGGACGTATCGAGGAATACGACTATCTTTGTTCCGGACACAATGATCCATGGGTAAAAAGCGAAGTAATCCCGCGCGTCGCCCGAGCCTTCCAAATCATCATGGCCGGTGAAGGCGATTTCAAACAGGACGGGGATTTGCGTCGGTATTATTTTGAAGGATTCGATATCCTGATTCGGACCGACATGATAAAGGATTAATCATCAAAATCCAAGAAAAACACGCCATTTATCGTGTGTTGGGCATGGATTCACAGAAAGATTTCACCACATTGTAATAAATTCGGACAGCCGAACGGAGGCTGCTCTCTCTAATCCTTTCATCGTTTCCATGAATCGTGCGGTATTCCTCCATCGATACCGGCCCCGGGAAAAACCCATAACAGGAAGCTCCTCTCCGACGATAAAACCTGGAATCCGTTCCGTAGATAACCAAAGTGGGAACGGTTTCTGAATTGGGAAAAAGCGCTTTGGTCTCTGTCTCAATGACTTGAAAAAGCTCTGTTTCGTACGGAGAAACGATGGATTCAACAGGGCGTTCGATATATTCGAGTTTCACTCTAGGATCATCGATGATTTTTTCCAGTTGTTTCACAAAATCATCGGAATTTTGGCCTGGAAGGAGCCTGCAGTCCAACACCGCTTCAGCCTTGCCCGGTATGACATTGGATTTAGGAGGATTGCCCACATAACCTTTCAGCACAGTGAGAGAAATCGTGTTCCGCAGGAGGGCATTATTGTACGGCGTGTCATCCAGCACTCCCAACCTTCTCTTCATCTCTTTCACAACCGGAGTTATTTGAATGGGAGTTTGATGCAAGGCAACCCGATTCATGGCCTGGGCAAGAATGAAGTTTGCGTTTTCCGGAGGAGGCATCGAGCCATGTCCACTGGTGCCTTCAACTTGCAGCTTCAACCAGAGCACCTGTTTCTCTGCCACTCCTACTGAAAAGATCAGCTTATCTTTGTCAACAAAAAATCCCTGGGTACCGAATCCGCCTTCATCCAGCACGTACTCGGCCTCGATATCCTGCCATTTGTTCTTAGCGATCCAACCTGATCCCAAAGCTCCTGATGTTTCTTCATCGGCAACGGCAAGGAAAAACACATCTCTTTCAAGCGGAACATTGTTCCTTTTAAGCAAAATCATACTCATAAGTTGGACGATCCCGAAATTTTTCATATCAAGGGCTCCCCTTCCGTAGATATAACCATTATTTTTGATCCCTTTAAACGGATCGACACTCCAGCCGGACCGATCCACTGGGACAGTGTCCATGTGATTGAGCATGAGGAGAGGAGGTTTATCCCCATTACCCTCCAATCTGGCTAAAACATTCACCCTGCCGGTTTTTTTATCTGTCCAAATCAGCTCGGAAGAAATTCCTTCTTTCTGTAGCATTTGGTGCAAAAACTCAGCCGCTTCCGAAACATTTCCTGGTGGATTGGTGGTGTCGATCGACAGATATTTTATGAACAACTGAACGGTAGTATCAGCTACAGATTGCCAATCTTCCGCCATACTGATCGGAAGAGAAAAAAGTGATAATGTAATAAACAGAACTAAGGCCACACCCCATTTCGAATATTTTTTCATCTTCGACTCCTTCCTTTTGAATGGAATTTGACAGACTCTGATTCTCTGGATTGTAACAAAAGAGGAAAACAAGACTCAATGATTTTTCTGGAAACTCATCGCGCATTTTTATACAATGTTTTTTTGGACGAGGGAATCCGTGAACGAATTCAAAAGGAGAGCTTAGGATGAAAAGAAGACAAGCTCTAAAAACCATGGGTGCTGCGGCCTTGGTCGGTCCTCATCTATTTGCAAATAAAAAAAGGAGTCAAACGATGAAAAAAGCCATTAATACAGATAAGGCCCCCAAAGCGATCGGCCCTTATTCTCAGGCTATTGCCACCAACGGCATGATTTTTGCGTCAGGACAAATTCCGATCGATCCTGCCACAGGAGAATTGAACACGGGAAGCATCGAGGATCAAACCCGACTGGTTTTGAACAACCTTAAAGCCGTATTGGATGAAGGGGGATGCAACTTCGACGATGTTGTCAAATGCACTGTTTTTCTCGAGGATATGAACGATTTCAGCCAAATGAACACTGTTTATGCCGAATTTTTCAATCCGCCATATCCTGCTCGTGCGGCTGTGCAGGTTGCCCGTCTGCCCAAAGATGTTAAGGTCGAGATCGAGGCAATTGCGGTAAAATAGATGTCCATATCTAAAGGTAATATCATGGTCGTGGAAGACGAAGGCGTGGTATCCATCGACATACGCAATATGCTGAAAAAAGCCGGCTACAACATTGCGGCCGTGGCTTTCCAAGGAGAAGAAGCCGTTACAAAAGCAGAGCAGTCAAACCCTGACCTCGTCCTGATGGATATTGGATTGAAGGGCGAAATAGACGGGATCGAAGCTGCCAAGAGAATCCGGGATCGCCTACACATTCCAGTGGTGTTTCTCACCGGCTTTGCCGATGAAGTCACTATGGCCAAAGCACAAGAAGTGAATCCATCTGGTTTTATCATCAAGCCGATAAATGAGGAAGAATTGAATCAAACCCTAGAAGATATCTTGAAAAAAACCTAAGAATACCTATGCCTATCTACGAATTTTTGTGCAAAACATGCAGGAATCAATTTGAAGCCCTTGTTTCCATCGGCGGAGAAAAAGGCGTATCCTGTAAAAATTGTGGAAACGGAAACCTCGAGAAACTTGTTTCCTCGTTTGGCATAGGCGGAGGCAACAGCAAACTCAAAAGTGCCTCCAACGGATGCAGCACATGCTCTGCCACTTCCTGCAACACC
>DAOWCB010000132.1 GCA_030633795.1 Candidatus Aminicenantota bacterium
ATTTCCTGTCACGACCGGTCAAACCTGAAAAACTTGAACAGAAGATCGCTGAATGGACTAACCTGGACTATTCATAAGAAATGCCGATGCTTTTTTTCCACAGCAATATCAGGACGTTATCCTGACATTGCTGAAACAACTTTTCAAGAATAATCTTTTTATATTTATCGGCATTTTTTACCCTACGGGCGAGCCGATCTCACTACATCTGCATTGTTGTGATCCATTTGCAGTGGACTACCACGGCTGCATGGGTCACGCCTCGCATCTGCAGCAACCTCGGCTCGTGAATAATCCAGGCTAGTTGACTCCTCCCTCCCAAATTGCAAATCTCTTTCCTGTTGTTAAGAATATCCCAAGCTTTGATAAGTCGACACTAAATGTCTTATAATTATGGCTGAGAGAATGGGTGTTCGTTGAAATGAAAAAAGAACAAGAGATCCTGATAGATATTCTAAAAGAAGCTCATGAAACCAATCGATTGCTCAAAGAAATTAAAGATACTATTTCTGCCATTACAAAAAAAATGGTTCCTGAAAATAACATGGAAGAAGTGGTGATGAAAGGGGGCCCTGTGGCTGAAATCACGGTTTATTCACCCGGCAAACTCAAAGAATGGATGAAAATCTTCGAGAGCAAGGGGCTTCGGGTGGAATTCTCCGAACCATCTACTGGGAAGACAAATTATTTCGCTAAGGTTTGGGGGTATTTGGAAAAGCCCCATAAACAAGTAGATAAAGATAACTGACCTTCCTTACAAGTTTTTTTAACAATATGGGACGTCTGGCGACTAAAGAAGTAAATAATGAGCTGGTCATAAAGGAACTCTTGATGGAAACTCTAAGGGAGAGAAAACGAAAACGAATCAAGCATATTTTTCTGAACTCTCCCCTCACTCTTATCCTGGTTGTCATCAATGTCATATTGGTGGGTTGGATCCTTCATATATTGCATGTCATATTTACCGATGCGCTGGATCATATGTCTCTTTATGAATGGACAGAGCATTTATTCGTACTGGCAAAAAACACGTTTGAAGAATTTTTCGCATCCATTACTATCATTCTTTGATATACCGACTTCTGCATAAGTCTTCTAATCCCTGCAAACCGCCTGAAGATCTTGACTTTCCTAGAAAAAGTAATATAATTACGTAAGTGATTACATAATTGTTGGAAAGAATGGATTTCATAAAAGCGCTTGGATATCTCGCTGTTGCCAGCCGGATGAAAAGGCTGACAGATCGGTTCATGCGCGGGGGTAGCCAGGCTTATAAATCTTTGGGGATCGATTTTGAGCCCCGTCTGTTCACCGTTTTTTATCTGATCTATACCCAAGATTCTCCTTTGTCTATTTCTGAAATTGCCAGTTCTTTGAAAATCTCACATCCGGCGGTCATCCAGACAACACAGATGCTGATAAAAAAAGGATTGATTAAATCTTTCCAGGACAGCCAAGATCGAAGGATCAGACGGCTTGCCATAACGGGAAAAGGGAAAGAGCTGGTGAATTTCCTGATTCCTATTTGGAATGATTTTGAGACTGCCACATCGGAGCTCTTCGAGAAAGCCGATGTGGACATGCTGGACATCATCAAACGAATAGAAGCCCGTTTAGATGAGGAGGATGTCGGCAACCGAATCATTAATCGGATCAAGCAGAGACAGTACAATTCGGTCGAAATATTGGATTACATGCCAGAATACAAAGAATATTTTCAAAAGTTGAATTATGAGTGGTTGGAAAAATATTTCCAAGTGGAGGATTTGGATAAAAAAATTCTCCTCAATCCAGAAGAGCAAATCATTAAAGAAGGGGGATTTGTGTTGTTTGCACGAATGGAAGAGAAGGTCGTGGGCACGACTGCTATTTTAAAAAGAGATGAAAAGACCTATGAGATCGCCAAGATGGCCGTGACTGAAAAAGCCCAGGGTATGCAGGTCGGACGGAAACTAACAAAAGAAGCGGTTGCCAGGGCCAAAGAAAAGGGAGCGAAAAAGCTCATTCTGAAGACAGACAACCGGTTGAGAGCTGCGGTGAATTTATACCGCACATTTGGCTTTAAGGTTACGCAAACCGAATCCACAGCCAGTGGAAAATATGAGCGCGAAAGATTCGGAATCCAGATGAAATTGGATTTGTAGGGATCATAACATACGTTTTATATTACAAATTTGATATTGGAGGAGGTATTGCAATGATCGGAATGAATGCAAAAAAACTCGGTTTGATTATCATGCTTCTTTTATTCTTTTTTACAGTCATCGGTTTGCCAGTCCTTTCACAGGGAAAAAAGGCCGAAGAGAAAACGGTAACCTTGGATGCAGAAATGAGGATCGAAGTCGTCAAGCGCGTCGGTCAGTTGATGGTAGATCATTACATATTTAAAGAGGCCGCCGAAAAAATGGCGGCAAAGCTGAACACAAAGCTCGATGAAGGAAAATACGACAAAATGGATGATGTTTTTGAATTTACGCAAGTCCTCACAGAGGATTTGCGCAGCGTGAGCAAAGACAGGCACATCAGAGTCAGATACAGTCCTGAGGCGATCCAGAGAATAAGGGCCAGCCAAAGCAAAAGTGAAGAAGAACGGGAAAAAGAGCGCAAGGCAAATCTCGAAAGGCAGCGCCAGGGAAATTTTGGTTTCAGAAAACTTGAGCTTCTGGAAGGGAACGTCGGGTATCTTGATTTGCGAGGCTTTTCTGGACTGAGCCAAGCCGGGGATACGATCGTTGCTGCCATGAATTTCCTTGCCAATGCCCATGCGGTGATCATAGATCTCCGTAATAATGGAGGAGGCAGTCCGTATACGATACAGATTATAAGTAGCTATTTTCTCGAGGATTATACGCACTTGAACAGTTTCGAATGGCGTGGCGCGGATTCCATCGAGCAGTTTTGGACCCTTCCTTATGTCCCCGGGAAAAAACTGTATGACACCGACCTTTACATCCTCACCAGTTCCCGAACATTTTCAGCAGCCGAAGAGTTTACGTACAACATGAAGAATCTCAAGAGGGCCACCCTTGTCGGTGAAACCACTGGAGGAGGAGCACATCCAGGGGGAGACCGCATCGTAAATGACCATTTTCTCGTTTGGGTGCCGAGTGGAAGAGCCATCAATCCCATTTCCAAGACAAACTGGGAAGGGACCGGCATCGAACCAAATATTTCGGTTCCGAGGGATAAAGCTTTGGACAAAGCCCATTCCACAGCTCTGGAAAAATTGATGGAAAAAACGGATGATGAGGGAAAAAAACGCCAGCTCAATTGGGCATTGGACGGCATAAAAGCGAAGGTAGAACCCGCAAAGGTAGACCAGGAGATTTTAAAAAGATATGTGGGTAAATACACCAGAGGAGAAGTGAGTCTAAAAGAAGGGGGATTGTTTATTCAGGCAGGACCACGACTATTTAAAATGGTTCCGTTGAGCGAGACATATTTTGTCTTGGATGGGGAGCCAAGTATTCGTGTGGAATTCACGTTCAATGACAATAGCAAAGAATATGAGATCATCGGCCATTTCCCAGATGGCCGCAAAGAAATTGTAAAAAGAGTGAAAGAGAAGTAATTTACAAAAATGTACGCGAGAGTAACCGACGAAGAGACAAACCCTCCAGCATATATGATAATGGTCAAGCATAAACAAGGATGAGAAAAGCACCCTTGGGCTCGGTAAAGGCCGCTTTAGGTTGCGGCATCATATTGATCTTTGTAACCGGGATTTTTGGCTTCGTCGTCTCGTTTTTTGCGGATGATCCGGAGCTGGCAGCAACCGTGCGGAGCCGGTGTTTAATTGGGATGGCCATCGGAGTCGTCATGGTCATAGCCTGGAAAATTTACCAATCCCGGGAATAGGGGACACTCCTTACCGATCTTATTCCCAGTTCATCCGATAGACATGGAATTCCCGGAATCCATCGGGTTTTTCCTGGAAACAATACAGGCGTTCTCTTCTGGATTTTGCACAGACGTAGGCATCACCCAGAGTCAAAATATTCATGGCTTTGCGACCGCTAAAAATTCCCTCTGAATTGAAGATATCAAAGATATGTTCGCCGGGATTTCCCCCTCTCTCAAAAGTCATCACAAAAATCCGGCCTTCATCATCCAGAAAAAAATCACACATGGGGAGCCAAAATTTGGGAAACCAGACCTTCATGCCATACTCTTCATACTGTCTCTTTTTTTCTTGTATTACTTCGTCAGAAACTTCCACAGGCTTGTATTCCTTCCGAATTTTCTGAAGGAGATCTCCTTCAAGATTGAACTTCAATATTTCATAACCTCTGTCTTCACAGGAGATATAAATATTATTGTTGTGTATCCGGGATCTGAAAAATGGGCGAGCGTTGATTCCTCTGTCGCCTAGAGTGTTAAAATCGTATACGTTTTGTGTGTCCAACAGCTTAATTTCTTCAAACTCGGGATTGTACAGGCTGAAAGCCCAAACGTACATATATTTGTTAGATGGCGCTGGGTGTTTGTCCCAGAGCCCGAAAAAATTCCCATTCTCCAACGGATAAAGCAGACCCACTTTTGAAGGATAGCGAATTTCTTTAACGAGGCTTCCATCATTGGAAAAGACTAAGATCTTCCTGTTTCCGTTGTCGGAGACGATGAGGTTGTCCTGGCTGTCGATTCCTGTCCATACAATCCACTGCATCTCTCCTGGCCCCTGCCCTTTTGTCCCAAACGAATTTAAATAATTGCCTTGTAGGTCGAATTTAAAGATTAAATTGCCTTTTTTATCAGCATAGAAAAAATAAAGATTTCCTTCTGAATCCACTTCGAAGTCTAATGATGCGGCTATTCCCAGTTCCCCGATATCATCCCTGGAAAAATCGATGGAATATTTCTTCTTGAGTGTGAGGGTGGCAGGCTCTCCTTTGATATTATAGGGTTCCAGATGGTTGATGACAACCTCGATCCCATCTTCGATGTATTTTTCGATTTGTTCTGATTTAGGGGAACAAAAAATGGATATGGTAATAATGAATAAAAGAAAAAGCAGCTTTTTCATGAGCCCTCCCTCGATCCATCCAAAATGTGTGCCCTCTTTTATTATACAATCAGGATCTTGAGTTATTCCCTTTAACCTGAATTATTTATAAAAACTGTTGATTCCATCATTAGTTTTTACTCTACGGGCAAGCCGATCTCACTACATCGGCATTTTTTATGAATAATTCAGGCAAGATGTTGTTATTTCTGGTAGTTTAGTATCTCGATACCCAGGTTATCGACCAGCTTCCA
>DAOWCB010000235.1 GCA_030633795.1 Candidatus Aminicenantota bacterium
CGAAGATCACGCGTGTTGTCTTTTATCTGTAGAGGATGAAAAACACGAGTGGAAATTCTAGCCGGAATTGATATGATTGGGTACACAGTCGTGAAAGAAAAGAAATCCCAGGTTTTCGAAGAGTTGATGACATACCAGAAAAAGGTGTTTTTGATTTGCCTGGGTTTCTCGCGGAATGCATCGGATGCCCAGGACCTGGCCCAGGAGGTTTACCTCAAGGCTTACAAAAACATCGGCACTTTAAGTGAACTTTCGCATGCAAAGTTTTGGCTTTTCAGGATAGCCAGAAACACCTGCCTGAATTTCCAAAAAAAACATCGGTTCGATCGTTTTTCAGCTTCTGAGATAACGCAAAAGATGAAAGATCCCCAGACTCCCGAATCTGAAATGATCCATCAAGAACAACTCCGCCTGTTAAAAGGGGCCATTCAAAAGTTGCCCAAAAAAAAACGAGATGTGTTTGTTCTGAAGGAATATGGCGATCTTTCCTACCAGGAGATAGCCGAAACCTTAAATATTGAGCTGGGGACTGTGATGTCGAGATTGAATCGAGCGCGCCAAGCTCTAAAAGAACAGATAAAGGGAGACAAAAATGTCTGAATATATCGATCTCATTCAGAAGGAAAAGGAAGAGGCTCTTAGAGATTATCAAGAAGACGCTTTCCGTTTGCGCCTGAATAAAAAAATAGCCGAAGATTCTAAACCATCCCGTTCGTATGTACAATGGTTCCGTAAGCCAGTTTTTGCTGGGAGTACAGTTCTATTTGTTATCTTCCTCGGGTGGCTATCCACGAAATATTTTCTCCCTTCCTCTTTTGGATCAGAAGAAATGCGCATCAAAAATACCTTTGTTCAACTGTTCAGCCAGTATGGAACCATCCTGAATCAAATCCCTCTTCAAGTTGAGGTAGATGCCGAAAAATCCGCCATTTCTGAGTTTGAGTGGTCGCTCAAACGCGTGATCTTTGCCATCCAAAGAGAAAATGCTCCGGATGAAGATATCGTTCAGAACTTAAGCAAGGTCTTGCAAAATTCGGCTTTCCTCATCAAAGCCGAAAAAGGAAAATCTGGAGAATTGAATATTTAATACTCAAGGAGGTCTCAAATGATGAAAAAAATAATGATTCTCGTATTAATCATCTTGTTTCTTGTTATTTTTTGTATGAATCTTAAGGCTATGGTTTCATCCAATCCTACAGAGGAAAATGCAGGTTATGTGCTTCTGGATACTGTCTTTGTCACTTTCAAGGAGCTGGCAGAGATGAGGGAACCTGTCATGGAAAAAACAAATAAAGCGCTTGCAGATATGATGAAAGAAGCTAAAAATGCTAGAGCCCAGAATCAAATCGATGATGTATTTTTCAAGAGGTTCAGCAGGATTTTGCTGGTTCTGAAAATTGTTATCACTCCTGTGGAGAAGGGTGACAGCGGCATCATGGGCTCATTCTACTTCGGGGAGATCAATCAATTCATAGAAGATATCGAGGGAGAGAAATACGATGTCCAAAAAGCAGGAGGGAAAGAGGCTATTAACAAGCTTTCTCAGGCTATTTCCCACGAAATAATCGAGCTTCGGCTCTATCTGGACACAAAGGAAAAACGGGAAAAGTTGATCGAAGAGTACGAAAAACAGATGGGCCTGAAAAAAATGGATGATTCCGAAGAGACCGATCAAGCGAAGCAATTGAATTCCATGAGAGAAGTTACTTTTGTCAACCAGGCTATGACTGATTACTTGACGGATTTTGGAGTTCCGCCCAAGCAGTCAGGCACATACACAAAGGGAAGCGAATTTAACGAGGCACTGTCTCCGTTTTATATCAAGGTGCTTCCAATAAGCGACGGTTGGGAGGGCAATTATCGGATATACACAGGAAAAGCCTTCAACGGCGTTTATGATGGCATCGAAGGCTGTACGGATAAAGATATTGTTATCGTTTCATTCGGACGGGATGGAAAGAAAGAAAACTGGACATATAATCCCAAAAAGCCGGAGGCAGGTCTTTATGAGCTAAAATCTGACAAAGATTATGATAAAGACCTTGTGATATGGAACGGGAAATGGATCAGAGCGCCTCGAATCGTCAAAAAATCTAAATAAAAAACTTACGAATTTAGGTATTGGGTATTCCGGTACTGAATTAATTAAGCGAGAAATTCTTTGGGGACCGTCTTTAGGCGGATAATGTCCTGAACCTTTTGGCCGATATCGAAGCCATTGGGACATTTGACACTGCATGAGCTGCAATCCGTGCATGGCAGATGGGATCCCAGATCTTCAATCGTGCTGTGGGCCAGGCTCAAAGTTTTATAGCCATAGGCATACATACACCTTCTCATCAGAGTGGGAATATCCACATTCGAAGGGCACTGCTCCTCGCATTTGCCGCACTGCTGGCAGTAGAGCCCGGCGCTGGCCTTCCCCTCATCCAGCCTCAGATCTGCTTTTTCTTCTGGCGTCAACGTCAGATCTTCCATCACAGTAAGGTCCAGCTCCAACTGGTCGAAGGCGGTGTATCCCGGAATGGCCGTGTGGACATTTTCATTCTGCAAGGCCCACTTGAGGGCAGCCTTCATGTTGATGGGATCCTGACGCTTTTTGTCCCAATACGCACCGGCCTGTGTCTTCATGGCCACGATTCCTATCCCTGCTTTAGCTGCACGTCCCATGGCCTCTCCGATTTCTTTCTTGTTTTTTTGCCGGAAGTTGTATGATGTCAGAACAACATCGTAAATCCCGCACTCCACCGCAGCATCCAGCATTTCGTGCTCGTTGCGGTGGGCCGTGAATCCTTTAAATCGGATCTTGCCCTCTTTTTTCATCTTTTCCAGGAATTTCATGGCTGGCTCGAAGAAAACCGTCTCTCTCACCCAAAAACTGTGGATGTACAGGATGTCGACATAATCCAAGCCCAACCGTTTGAGGCTGATGTTGAATTCATCCTCGAAGGATTGAACGTTTTTATCCGGCGGGTAAAGGCCGGTCTTCCGGTCCTTGGAGTAGGCGACTTTTGTGGCCAGCACATAAGAGTCTCGCTTGCGGTCCTTGATCACGTCTCCAATCATTTCCTCGTTTTTGCCTTTCTGGTAACCATGGGCTGTATCCAATAGGATGATTCCTGAGTCCAGTGCGGCCGCCACCAGGTTGGGATTTTCGGCGTTCATCACACCCATGCTGACGATAGGAAGTTTTATTCCGGTTTTGCCCAAGGTCCGGTATATGAAGTTTTCTTTTTCCACCGAAGTCAGATTTGTGCTCTTGGGACCTGCTTTGAGAAGAGCACTCCCCGCAGCCGTTCCAGCCAGGCCCATGATTCCGCTCTTGATAAAGCGGCGACGGTTAAATTTCTTATTTTCCATGTTTTCTCCTTTCTTGTACATCCGGCTACTCATTTGACGAATTCTAGCAATTTCATATATTATTTCTTTAGTCTTCCAAGATGTCAATGGTTGAACAGGTCAATCGACGAAATATATGGGTGATATTCATGCGACATCTCGTTTTGACAATATTGGTGGTTTTCATTTTCCTGTTCGTTTCTTGTTCAAAAAAATCACCTGTGGCTTTGGAAACAAGCCCTCC
>DAOWCB010000380.1 GCA_030633795.1 Candidatus Aminicenantota bacterium
ATTT
Organism: Candidatus Aminicenantota bacterium; assembly: GCA_030633795.1. Classification (GTDB taxonomy): domain Bacteria; phylum Acidobacteriota; class Aminicenantia; order Aminicenantales; family Aminicenantaceae. The sequence continues at coordinate 5 of DAOWCB010000380.1, forward strand.
CTCTGGATCGGCGCAAATGATGTTTTTGTCAAGACACGCTGGTCATTCCCACTCACCAAACGCCTGCGAGGACAGCCTTGGGCAAAAAGTCATACGCAATTCCTGGATTACTACCGTTCTCTACTGGAATTATTGCAGGATAATATCACTCATATTTTTACTCTTCCGCCTCTCTTGATAGGAGAGGATATCGATAATGCCTGGAACAAAGAATTGACTGTCCTCTCAAAAATCATCCGTGACCTATCTGTCAAGTACCCGAATGTTGAATTTGTCGACTTGAGGGAGCATTTCATCCCCCAGTTGGCCTCGAAAAATATCTCTCCCTATGTTCCAAAGAGCGTTTTTCGTGTGATTTTGGATGCTTTATTCGTCAAAAATCCAGAAGAATTGGAAAAAAAAGCAACAGAGAGGGGCCTACATTACACGATAGATGGGGTACATCTCAACAAGGCAGGAGCCGAAAAGGTTGCGAATGTGTTGTTAGAAAAAATCCATTCAAAGTTCCGATTCGCTGTTGGAGATACCTAAAACGTCAACGTCTGTTTCACCACCGCAGTATTCCTGTATTATTCGGCTCAAATCGAAAACGATGTGTTCGATTTCTTCTGCTGTTACAGGAGGAAGGCCTTCCGATACCAATAGCACATCTTGTGTTTCCTCTGTCATCTTCGTTTTTTCACTCTCTCGCCAGTTCCATCGCCGGCAAAGAACCTCCCTTTCGTCCGCATAGATAACCTCTCCCTTCCGGGCTGTTTGCGATTCATCAGAACCCAAAGGAAAAAAAGGTTCATCTCCTTTTGCGAATCTGAGAAGGATATCCCCTTCCGCATGTGCCAGATCATCCCCGCCGACAGGGACCATGTAACAAAGGGACGCATAATTGTAGATGTCCACCAGCATGTTGATCGGATGCAGATCTTTTCCTTCCAAGGTCATCCGGTACAGATTTTCCACAGAACTTAGATGTTTTTTTGGTTTGGCACCAAAAAGAGTGTATACATCCCGCCAGTTTTGGATTTTTGGGTGATCAGAAAGTGTCCCCATATCGAAATTATCCCTGATCTTCCCCTGAATCTTTTTAATCTTTTCCAGGATCTCGGGGCAATCCCCATGATTATCCACTCCTTTGGCACACACGATTCCAATATGAAGCCCTGGAAAAGTTGCGAAAATCGCTGGATCAATTTTGAATTTCACTGAAAAAGCTCTTCTGCCGTCGTCTGGATCAGTTTCCAGGCTTCACAGACATGCTTCTCCCCGGTCAACCTGGCGGCGATGGACATCCTCAACACATATTTTCCCCGGAGCGATGTCTGGGTCAGGAGCAATTTTCCTGTATGATTCAATCTTTCGAGGAATTCTTTATTCAGCTCATTCAGTTGGTCCTCACCGCGGCCGTCGTTCAGACGAAAACAGACCAAACTCACAGGCACAGGGGCCATAAGTTCAAACCGTTCGTCCTGCTCCACCCAATCCTTGACCATCTCAGCCAGCCGGATATGCTCCCGGACGATCTTTTGCAATCCTTTCACCCCGTAGGAGCGGATCACGAACCAAAGCTTGAGCGCCCGAAAACGCCGCCCCAATTGAATGCCCCAGTCTCTATAATTCTTCACCTCAGCATCCACCCCTGTTTTGAGATATTCGGGATGAATCTCAAAAGTCCTGATCAGTGCTCCTTCATCCTTGACAAAATAGGCCGAACAATCAAAATTGGTCAGCATCCACTTATGGGGATTGAATACAAAAGAATCCACATATTCCACTCCCTCCAGCATCCATTTTTTCTCGGGAAGAATGGCGGCTGTTCCGGAAAAAGCGGCATCCACATGGTACCACACGTCATGGCAACGGCATATTTTGCCGATTGGAGCCAACGGATCAACTGCTGTGGAAGAGGTGGTCCCGACGGTTCCGATCACACAGGCAGGCTGGAATCCTTTGTTTTTGTCCTCTACGATGGCCTCCTCAAGTTTTTCCGGGATCATAGCAAATTTATCATCCGTCGGAATATACCTAAGATTTTCCACGCCATACCCGGCAATTTTTACGCCTTTTTCGATGCTGGAATGTGTTTCTTCCGAAGCATAGACAGTCAAAGGTTTCTGGATTCCTCTCAAGTTTG
>DAOWCB010000001.1 GCA_030633795.1 Candidatus Aminicenantota bacterium
AAGAGCATCCCTTTTGTATGACATCCAAGACAGCCATTGCGGGAACATGGTCATGAGATGGAAAGACGAGAAGGGAGAGGAAAGGATGGCTATAACGGCAACGGGCTCACAAAAAGGAGATCTTGAGCCCGAGCACATCTGTTTCCCCTCTCTGAAAGAAATGGACTTCGGTTACTATAAAGCATCATCCGAGAGCGACATCCATGCGAAAATATTGGCATTGGTTGGAGTGAATGCCTCCATGCATTGCCACACAAAAGACCTGATTATCGACACCCTGGATGATGAAAAAAAGCCCAACCAACCTGAACCATTCTATCCAACCGATCCTCTGGGATATTACCATTTGGGAAGCATCATCCCGGTTGATTGGTTTGCGCTCCCCAGTGGCTCACCCCAGATGGTAAAGATCATCCCAGACCGGCTTTCCCGACATCCTGTGACGCTGGTACAAGCTCACGGGGCTTTCTCCCGAGGACGAACGCTCAAGGAAGCTTTTTTCCTGCAGTGTGTGGCAAACAACTCGGGCTACATCGTGCGCTTGATGAAAAAAATGAATGTCGCTGTCGAAGATCTAAGAAAAAAAATCAAATTAGACCCACACTCCCAGTTTTCCTTCCCGCCTGATGAGTATATTATCGATGACGACGTTACCTCCCGATTCCCGAAGGAGGAAGAGCTCGTCAAGGAATTTTATAAAACCGGAGCCAGGATTTTCGAATCCCGGCTCTCCCCGTTTCACACAGGCACCCTCTCCATCCGGGGAGTCAATACAATGTTTTATGCTCCGAAAGCATCTATGCCGAGAGAAATAGGAGGGCCCTTGTTGGAAATGTATCTCAATCCTGAAAAAGGCGACACAAAGGAGATGGAAATCCATAAAACAATCTATGCCCAAACGAATTTCCAGACCGTTTGCCACTGTTGGGTTCCAGAAGCCGAAGCGCATGCCCACTTCCGATACCCAGGAGAAACCCAAGTTCTAAAACGTATCATCCCCATCGATGCAGAGGGAAGTTATTTGTATCTCGTGATTCCCGTGATTCCCCCGGCACATGACATCGGAATATTCCTCCAGTTGCTACATGATTATAAAGTCGTGGTCGTTCGAGGAGGAGGGGTTTGGGGTGTTGGATCCCAATCCCTTTCGGAAGTCCTTCATCATCCCTCGTCGGTAAGGGAAATCTGTCTATACAGGATCGGCGCCTACGAACGAGGACTAGATCTTCGCAAGATGGAACCCAAAAAGGCTCATAAATGGTAGGATATTAAGGATATAAGCAATCCCATGACAGGAGGTTAAAGAATGGCTAAAATCTTGGTTTGTTATTATTCCAAAACAGGGAATACGGAAAAAATGGCTCAAATCATCGCCAAAAAGATGGAAGAACAAGATTTTTCTGTTGATTTAAAAAGAATTGAGGAGACAAAAGTTGATGATTTACTCGAGTATGACTGTATAATCCTCGGATCGCCAACCTATTATGGATCGATGGCCTGGCCGATAAAAAAACTGTTGGATGACAGCATTAAATTCCATAGCCGATTGAAAGGAAAGGTCGGCGTCGCTTTTTCTTCTGCGGCAAACGTGGGCGGAGGAAACGAAACCACAATCCTGGACATATTGAATGCTTTTTTAATCCATGGGATGATCATCCGAGGTAATCATAAGGGAGACCACTATGGTCCTGTCTCCATCGATTTTCCTGACGAACGAGCATCAGAATGCTGCCGACAGTATGCAGAGAATCTTGCTGAACTAGTGAAAAAACTATTTTCGTAGGTCGTTAGTCGGATCTTTTTTTGAGAACGTCCGATTCATAACGCGCTATATCTTGCATCCAAAGGTCCCGATGAGGAACATCCTTCTGCAAACAATAATAATCCCAGACAGCCCCCATAGGTTGCGTTTTCGACTCTTCCATAAGGGCAAGCCTGGCAAAAAAGTCGCCCTCATTTTCATATGCCCGAAGCTTCTCTAAAGGCTGTAGAAGAGCCGACAGGAGGCTTTTAAGGGTTGCTCGGGCGCTGATCACCCAAGCTCCCACGCGGTTAATGCTGGCATCAAAAAAATCGAGAGCGATATGGACACGATCCATGTCTCCGCTTCGAACGATCTCGTCTGCAATGGCTAGTAAATCATCACTCTGGATGACAGCATGATCGCTATCCCATCTAATCCCACGGCTCAGATGCAACAAAAGCTCATCGAAAAACAGCAAGATGGCAGATATTTTATCCGCCAAGGACTCTGTCGGATGAAAGTGGCCGGCATCCAAACAAAGCATCTTGTCCCTGGATTGAGCATACCCAAAGTAAAATTCATGCGAACCCACCACATAGGATTCGCTCCCTATCCCGAACAGCTTGCTTTCGAGTGAATCTTTGATTTCCGACTTCGGATATTCCACGGCATAGATTTCATCCAATGATTTTTTCAACAAAAATCTTGGTGTCTTACGATCGACAGGGGTGTCTTTCATTCCGTCAGGTATCCAAAGATTGTGAATGCAGGGGCTTCCCAGCTCACGACCTATATGAGAACTGATCGTACGGCAACGTTTAACATGTTCTATCCAAAACTTGCGGATCTCCGAGTCTTTGCTGCTCAACGTGAATCCAGATGCCGCCATCGGATGGGAAAAACACGTGGCGTTAAAATCCAACTTGATACTCTCCTGAACGGCCCATTCAACCCAGCCTTTATAATGAGCATATTCCAATGCGTCTCGATCCACAAGATCTTTTCCAAATTCTCCATACATGGAATGTAAATTCAACCGGTGATATCCAGGAATCAACGAAAAAGCCATTTCCAGATCCATCCTCAATTCATCGGCTGTCCGTGCTCTCCCTGGATAATTTCCGGTGACCTGAATGCCTCCTCCCGCCACCTGTTCATTTGGTTTTTCGAATCCGGCAACATCGTCACCATGCCAGCATGGGAGAGAAACGGATATCAGGTCCATTTGCTTCAAGACGTCTTTAACATCCACACCCCATTTGGCATAGATATCTTTGGCCATTTCATAGGCATGTTCAATCTTTTGGTTATTTCTCATCGGTAAACTCCGTATGGAGGATCTTTTGGAAAAGCCCGAAAGCTTCGCTCCATTCTTTTGTTTTCTTTGGTTCGTAAACCACAACATCAAACGAGTTACGTATAACTTCCCGCATCTGAACTAATGACTGGATAAATCCGTGGGCCCTTGACTGCATCATGATATTCCCTATGGCAGCAGCCTCAGCAGGTCCTGCAAAAACAGGGAGTCCGGTTGCATTGGCCGTGAATTGACAGAGCAACTGGTTTTTCGCTCCCCCTCCGATTATATGAATCTTGTTGATAGGATTTGAGCTGATCTGCCTGATTTCATCCAGAACGACCCGGTATTTGAAGGCTAAGTTCTCACAGATCCCCCGTACAAATTCAGCAGGTGATCGAGGGAGCTTTTGTCCGGTTCGAACGCAAAAGTGTTGGATGGCTTTGGGCATATCAGCCGGGTTGAGAAATCCCTCCCAGTCCGGGTCGATGAAAAACCGGAAGGATTTGGCCTCCTGGGCCATTGCCATCAATTGGTCATAAGTGAATCTTTTTTCCATTTCCCAGGCTTCACGGCACTTTTGCACAAGCCAAAGACCTGTGATGTTCTTCAAAACCCGGAAAGTGCCCTCTACGCCACCCTCGTTCGTGAAATTAAGCCGGAGAGCCAAATCATTGATGATCGGATTCTCTGTTTCAATGCCCATCAGTGACCACGTTCCAGAGCTGATAAATGCCCAATTCTGTCCTTGAGCAGGAACACAAGCCACGGCTGATCCTGTATCATGAGATGCCACAGCTACAACCAGAACATCCCTCCAGCCAAGCTGTTGGGCAATGTTCTTGTCCAGCTTTCCGATAAGGGAACCCGGCTGGACAATCTCTTGCATGAGGGACTTGGATACCCCGAGGGCACCAAAAAGTTCATCTTCCCAGCCCTTTTTTCTCGGATTATACAGTTGGGATGTTGTCGCAAAAGTGAACTCGGTTTTTTTCTCTCCTGTCAGGAAATAATGGAATAAGTCTGGCATGAACAGGAGATCACGGGCCTCTTCCATAACGGATGATTTGTCTCTTTTCATAGCATAGAGTTGAAACAGAGAATTGAAAGGCAGAAACTGGATTCCCGTCAGGTTATAGATCCTTTCCCGTGGGATCAGCTTGAAAAATTCTTCCATCGCCCCTTGGGTGTACGCATCCCGGTAGGCAAAGGGCATGCCGAGGATTGTCCCGTCTTGATCCAACAGGCCAAAATCAACTCCCCATGTGTCTATGGCAAAGCTGGCGATCCGTGTTTCTTCCGCACAGATCGCCAATCCTTTCTTTATCTCTTTGAGCAGCCGGAAAATATCCCAATGAAGATGTTCGTGAACAGGGAGCATTCCATTCGCAAACCGGTAGAGTTCTTTGGTGCGAAGATGGCTCGTCTCAAGCTGACCGAGGATCGCTCGACCACTTGCAGCCCCTAAATCAAACGCCAGAAAGGAAGAAGAAGGCATGTTCATGTTCCTAAAACTCTCAAAATTTCCATTATCATACTGCACCCCGGCTGTCAATCGAAAAAGGTGTATTGATGTTTTCCCCAATCTTGCATACAATCCCAATCACAGGGAAAAACAGGAGGTCCATATGATTTTTCAGCCCTGGATCAAAATACTATTGGTGACTTCGGTGCTAGCATTTTCCGCCAGCCTAGCGACTGCCTCAGAGGAAATCACTGGGCCACATCCGCCCGATAATCTCCGGTGTGAATACCTTGAGAATCCGATCGGAATAGATGTGAAAAAACCGCGATTTTCATGGATGTTGAAACACTCCGAGCGGGGTCATACCCAAACGGCTTTTCAGTTGATCGTTTCCTCAGACCCCTTGGCCGAAGAGGCTGATATTTGGGATTCGAAAAAAGTGGCATCCGATCGATCCATGCATGTGGCTTACGATGGCAAACCTCTCGAGAGTGATCGCTCATACTTCTGGAAGGCAAGATACTGGGATGATCAAGACGTTCCCAGCCCTTACAGTCAAGTGGCCCGGTTCGATACGGGTCTGTTTGATCCTGAGGATTGGGAGGGAGAGTGGATCGGAGGAAAAAATCAGCTTCGCAAAGAATTTTCCGTCAACGGCCGGGTCAAACGCGGTTGCATCCATCTGTGCGGTCTCGGATATTATGAGTTGCGATTGAACGGTCAAAAAGTCGGGAATAACGTACTCGATCCTGGCTACACGACTTATGAGAAAAGGATTCTTTATTCCTCATACGATATAACTCCATTTATCCGCAATGGAATCAATGCCCTCGGGGCAATGCTCGGCAAGGGATGGAGTACTGTCCGCCTTCTGAAACTCCAACTCAATATCGAGCTGGAAGATGGGAACAAGATGACGATTTTCAGTGATCCATCATGGAAGCAGACAGACGGACCGATAGTTCAAGACAGCATCTACAACGGAGAAATCTATGATGCAAGGCTTGAAACGCCCGGTTGGGACTGCCCGGGATTTGACGACAGCACATGGATATCCGTCGAGACCGGCATTGTTCCCAAAGGAAGACTTTCAGCCCAGATGATCCCACCCATCAAAGTCATGGATACGATTATCCCTTTGGAGATGACAAATCCAGCCAAAGGCGTCTATGTCTTTGACATGGGCCAAAACTTCAGCGGATGGGTAGAGCTTCGAGTATCCGGACCCAGAGGCCACGAGCTACGCCTCCGGCATGCCGAGCTTTTGTATGAAAACGGCATGATCAACCAAGAAAACCTGAGGTCAGCTCGAGCTGAGGATGTCTATATTCTTAAAGGGAAAGGAGTGGAAATATACCAACCCCGTTTCACCTACCACGGATTCCGGTATGTGGAAATGACCGGATATCCAGGCGTACCGAATATGGAAACGATCCGAGGAAAAGTGGTTCATTCCGCAGTCCAACAGATCGGCAATTTTTCCTGTTCCAAACCCATCCTGAACCAATTACAACGGCTCATCATATGGGGCCAGAAGACAAACCTCCACAGCATTCCGACCGACTGCAACCAACGTGATGAACGGATGGGATGGTTGGGGGATGCCCATCTCACTGCCGAACAGGCTATGATGAATTTTGATATGGGTGCGTTTTACACCAAATTCATCCGAGATATCCAGGATGTGCAAGATAAAGACGGCGCACTGACAGATACCGTTCCTCATATTTGGGGGCAGCGCCCCGCCGATCCCGCTTGGGGAACGGCCTATCCTCTTCTCTGCTGGTACATGTACCGTTACTATGGGGATGAATCCCTCCTCGCAGCCCAATATGATGGGGTAAAAGACTATGTGGAATTTCTGCGATCCAAGGCCAAGAATAATCTATTGGATTTCAGCTATTACGGAGACTGGGTTGCAATAGAAAAAACACCGGGAGATTTTGTGTCATCCTTTTATTACTACTATGATGCCGTAATCTTGATGAAGATGGCAGAAATCCTGGGATATGATGCAGAAATCAAGACCTACAAGGCCCTGGCGGATAAAATCAAAAAGGCCTTCAATAAAAAATACTTCGATACAGAAACGAAAAGTTATGCCAACGGCACCCAAACCGCAAACCTCCTGCCTCTTTATCTGGATATCGTTCCGGAAGAAGAGATTGGTTCGGTTTTCGGGAATCTGCGGCGTGACATCCTGTATAAGAACAACACCCACCTGACAACCGGCATCATCGGAACCAAGTATCTGATGGAAGTGCTCGCTAAATTCCATTCCTCCGACTTGGCTTATGAACTGGCCACCCAAACCAGCTATCCCAGCTGGGGATACATGATCGCCAACGGCGCCACTACCCTTTGGGAACTTTGGCAGCACAAAACAGGGCCGTCGATGAATTCGCACAATCATCCAATGTTCGGTAGTGTGGGGGCATGGTTTTATCAAGCCTTGGCTGGTATTACTCAACCGGAAGGATCTTCAGGATTCCGAAACATTTTGATCCAGCCCCAAATAGTCCGCGACCTGCAGTATGTGGCTGGAACCATTCACACCCCTCGGGGGATGGTCACCAGTGCCTGGACAAAATCGGACCGTCACATTTCTCTGGATGTGACCATCCCTGTGAATGCACAGGCAGAGATTCGTCTTCCCAAGTTCGGATGGGATGGCGTCACGCTTAAAGAAAACGGCAAACAGATCTACGACGGACAAAAATTCCTGACTGGGGAGCAAGGCATCCAGATGGTTGAAGAAACCAAAAACGAGGTCATCATAAAGATTGGTTCTGGCCGGTACCTATTTCAACTGATAGGAGAATGATCTTATCCGTGATCTCCGTCGGAATGCTGATTTCTTTTTTGAATCAACGCCCGCAGGGAAGCAAAGAAAAACCAGAAAAACGAAGCCAATAAAAAGATCCATTTGTAGTCCTTTTCACTGACTTCACCCCAAAAAAACAAAAAAGGCGAGGCCAGGCAGCATAGGAGGCTGATCCCGGCAAGGGATGACAGCACTATTTTTCGCATCATATCGCCTCCTTCGAATCCCTTGGTTTGGCTCCCTCCTTTTTCCGTATGACATGGAGCAGGACATAGGCGATCAAGGCCAAGATATATCCCGGGAGCCAACGAAAAAATAGATGCAAAGGCAAGAACAAGCAGACAGCCAATGTCCCGATCCATACAATCAACGCCCTCCCATTGAAATTTTTCTTATTTTTTTCGGTTTGAAATTGTTCTATCTTAAACAGAGGAAAAAGCCAATGCTCAGCAAAAACAATCGCACCGATGGGCATCAAAACCAGACCATAAATCGCCACATAATCCAAAAGCTTCATGAAAAAGACAGGGAAACATGAGAGTATGGTTGTCAAAAGGCCAGCAGACATGGTGACCTTCCAGCGGGGCCAGTTGGGCGTTATGACCTGCAGAGCAAGGCCTGCTCTGTACAACGTGGGATTCGCCGTGGTCCAGCCCGCAATAAAAACACCGGCGGCGCCGGCCAGCCCCACAGCTTCGAAGGCCATAAGGCCCGGATGCATCTCGCGCCCTATGGCTGCCACCATTATTCCCGAACAAATCCATGCCAGAAAATGCCCGCAATACATCCCGAACGCAGAATAGAGCCCATAGACCCATCTCTTGGCATACCGGAACAGCGCCATATCCGATAGTCCGATGTGCATTGCGAGATTGCAAAACCATGCAAAAAACAGGACATGCGCCAAACGGAATTTTTCCTGTCCTTCAGCTGCCACTCCATTCCAAATTTTGGTTCTGGCTATTTCAAAAAAATTATCGAAATTGGCATGCACCCCTAGACGAGGAAGAAGAGCCAGGGCTCCAGCAATGAACAAAACGAAAATCCAAGGCGAGCACACTTGGGCAAACCGGCTTAACCTTTCGAATCCCAACACTGCCAATACGGTAAAAATGATTCCGATGCCAAAGGTCAGACAAATCCAACCCAAGCTGCTGGGAAACACATCATCCAAGGAAGGGATGTCGATTCCGAAAACAAGCCCGAGAGCGGTGGCAGAAACAGCGATCATAGCCCCGGCCAGTATGCAATAGAGGATGGCATTGGCGAGGTTGTAGATAACATTGAGCCCTGGACCGGCAATTTTCCTCAAATACCAGTACAAGGTCAGGCGTGTCTGGGTGGCGATCGGAGCACAGATGAATGTCCAAGACAGGACTGCCAACAGATTTCCCAGAATCAGACCAAGAAGCAAATCATGAAGGCTTACGCCGTGGAGAACAAAAAATGCACCGATCACAAATTCCGTGGCTGCCACATGTTCTCCAGCAAAAAGCCCTGCAAAACAGGCCCCGTTTTGCAGCCTATCCGAAGAAACAGGTTCGCGATCGAACTCATACAGGTGGTCCATCCGATCGGTTATTCGCGATAACGAAGTGGCCATGATGATGTTTTTTGAGATCCTGGAGTAATATACATTATGATGTGGCAATTCACAAGATTCCGATCCGGTTGACTTTTGGGATGTGGACATAGCAATATAGGCAACAAGCACCATGGTTTAGTATGGTTAGCCGTGCTCTTCAGAAAAAATCCTGGCCATGTATGAAACCGGGCATGAATACGGTTGGACATAACTCTGTAATGTAAGCATTGACCCTCCCAATAGATTTCATTATAATCGGGGCATCATGAAATGGGCTTATATTGAAGATATTGCTGGTTTTAAGGACCAAGAAGTCGAAATACGGGGATGGGTTTACAACAAACGCTCCGGTGGTAAGATCCGGTTCCTCTTGATTCGAGACGGGACAGGTTTGATCCAGGGAACGATTTACAGCCCGGATAAGGATAACCCGCTTTTTCAAAAGTTCGACCTACTCACCCAGGAGTCTTCCATAATCGTCCGTGGTGTCGTGAAAGAGGACAAAAGAGCACCCGGAGGTTATGAATTAGGGATATCGGATTTGGAAATCGTCCAGATCGCACCTGAATACCCCATCACCCCAAAGGAACACGGGATTCCTTTCCTGATGGAGCACCGTCACCTCTGGCTTCGCTCGCAAAAGCAGCATGCCGTTCTCCAGATAAGAGCCGAACTCATTAAAGCGATTCGTGACTTTTTTGACTCCCGGGGATTCCGCAATATGGACACGCCTATCTTGACTCCCAGTGCCTGTGAAGGAACGACTACCCTTTTCGAGACAGAATACTTCGACCAGAAAGCCTATCTAAGCCAGAGCGGGCAACTTTATAACGAAGCCACAGCCATGGCTTTCGGTAAAGTATATTGTTTCGGACCGACATTCCGGGCGGAAAAATCCAAAACGAGAAAACATTTGATCGAGTTCTGGATGGTCGAGCCGGAAGTGGCTTTTGCCACCCTTCAAGATATCACCGACCTTGCCGAAGACTTGATCGTGTCCATCATTACGCGTATCCTGGAAACAAGAAGTACAGAACTTGAGATTCTGGAGAGAGAGATCGCCCCCCTCGAACGGGTGAAAAAGCCCTTCCACCGGATTAAATACGGCAAAATTCTTCCCAATCTCAAAGAAAAGGGTTCCAAGATCGAGTGGGGAGATGATTTCGGAGCGCCTGAAGAAACCATCCTATCTGAAATCTATGATTCTCCCGTCTGTGTCACCCATTTTCCCGCCCAAATTAAGGCCTTCTACATGCAACCGGATGAGGAAAATCCGGATGAGGTGTTGGGAGTAGACGTGTTTGCGTCCGAAGGATACGGGGAGCTTATAGGAGGAGGACAGCGTATCCATGATCTTGATTTGCTGGAAAAACGAGTCAAAGAACACAATCTTCCTCGTGAAGCTTATGAATGGTACTTGGATCTCCGGAAATATGGTTCCGTTCCGCACTCAGGATTTGGATTGGGCTTGGAAAGGGCCCTGTCTTGGATCTGCAAAATAAAGCACATCCGTGAAGCTATCCCCTTCCCTCGTCTTCTCTACAAAATCTACCCCTAGCCCATTTCAATTCTTGTCTTCCTCTTATCTGGGAGCATTTCGAAAACCGATGTATTCTTTGATCAGTCAAGTTTCAGGCAGGCAGGTTGATGAGGAGGTCATCCGGCGGCCTGACTACTTCTTCATCACAGTTTTTGAAATGTTTATCCCTTTACTCTTTCTGGCTGTGAATTTACAATGAAGGGAAGATGAAAAAGGTCGCATTGATCAGCCTGGGATGCACAAAAAATCTCGTCGACAGCGAAGTTATGCTCGGTATTTTGGAAAGGCAAAAGTATGACCTGGTTCCCGAAATCGAGATGGCTGAAATCATCATCATCAACACCTGTGGGTTCATCCATCCTGCCCGTCAAGAAGCCCGCGATGTCATCAAAAATGCAGTCCTGGAAAAAAACAAGTCCAAAAACAAAAAAATCATCGTTTCCGGATGTTATGTGCAAAGAAATCAAGCTAGTCTTCAGAAGGTCTTTCCTGAAGTCGATGCATGGACAGGAGTGACAGACTTTGACAAGATCGGACAAATTATCGAAGGAAAATCCTTTCAGAACGCGCAAAACTGCTTTTTGTATGATCATACTTCTCCTCGTTTGATTTCAACACCTCCTGCTTGGGCTTATATCAAGATCTCCGAAGGGTGCTCGAAAAGCTGTTCTTTTTGCGCCATCCCGTTGATCAAAGGGCCCTATCGATCCCGGAACATCCCATCCATTGCTGAAGAAATCAAAAAACTTGTGTCGAAAGGCATACGAGAAATCAATCTGATTTCACAAGACACCACGTTTTATGGACACGACCTCCGATTAAATGACGGACTTGTGCTTCTGCTCGAAGAGCTCTTGAACATCGATAATCTCGAATGGATTCGCATCCTGTACAGCTATCCCGAAGAAATCTCCGATTCTTTGTTGAACATCATGTGCGAGGAAAGAATCTGTTCCTATTTGGATATTCCGTTCCAACACTCCCATCCCTTCATCACAAAACGCATGAAAAGAGGATTAGACGGGAAAAAATCTTTGGAATTGCTGGAGCGCATAAGAAAACAGATCCCGGATATAGCCATCAGAACGTCCTTAATTGTCGGGTTTCCGGGAGAAGGCAAACAAGAATTCGATGATTTGATGGCTTTTGTCACACATGCCCAGTTTGACCACCTTGGCGTTTTCACCTATTCCCCAGAGGAAGGGACAAAATGCTTTGAACTGGGAGATCCTGTCAAAGAAAAAGTCAAACTGAGACGGAAGGAAAATATAATGAACATTCAAGCAGAAATATCCTATGAGAACAACCAAAAATATGTTGGCCAATCCATCGACGTCCTGATAGAGGGGACATTGAAACAAGACCAAACTTTGATGGTGGGCAGGGGACAATTCCAAGCACCCGAAGTGGACGGGGTTGTATTTATCTCCTCCGAGGAAATAGAAACAGAAATTTTCAACACTATCCAAAAAGTTGAAATCAACGGTCGGGATGTATATGATTTATATGGAAACGTAAAACGATGAAATTATTTTCAAAAATAACCGCAACCTTTTTCGGAGTGGGGTATTTTCCAGTGGCACCGGGAACACTAACCAGTGCTATCATCGTCCTTCTTTACAAATTTTTTCTATACAGACTGAGTTGGCCTATCTATTTATTACTATTTTTTGTGCTTTTTGCCCTTGGCACATTTGTATCAGATGTCTACTCTCGAAGACTAAAAAAGGAGGACCCCCGTACAGTCGTCATTGATGAAGCTGCTGGACAGTTCATTGCCCTATTCCTCCTCAGCCCGCAGTGGACACTCTGTGCCGCGTGTTTTTTTCTTTTCCGTTTTTTCGATATCCTCAAACCTTTTCCGATAAATAGAGTCGAAACATTTCCCAGGGGATTCGGGATCATGCTCGATGACATTGCGGCAGCTATCTTTGCAGGGATCCTGATCAACCTCTTCTTATTGTTAACATGAAACCCGCAAAAGATTGGAAGATCGAGATCCTTGCCGTAGGATCTGAGTTGCTAACTCCTCACTTTCAAGACACAAATTCTCTCTATTTAACAAAAAGGCTGAATGATTTAGGCCTTGATGTCCAAATCAAAACTATCGTTGGAGACCAGTGGGATAATCTTTGTCTGGCATTCCGACAGATTCTCGCCCGCACAGACTTGATGATTGCTACTGGTGGACTCGGCCCAACAAAAGATGACAGAACCCGAGAGGCTTTGGCCTCTGTCTTGGACAGGAAACTCCTTTTCAGAGACGATCTGCTCAGAGCGATCGAAAGAAGATTCTCAAGTCGGCAAATGAAAATGCCTGAAGTCAACAAGAAACAGGCCTATCTCATCGAGGATGCAGTAGTCCTCGAAAACAAAAATGGCACAGCACCCGGCCAATGGATCGATACTGGCTCGGATACGGTTATCCTTCTTCCAGGCCCCCCTCACGAGATCAAACCCATGTTCGAAAACTATGTCTGGCCCCGCCTACAAGCCTTCCAAAACAGATATATCTATCGCCGTGTGATAAAAACAGCCGGGCTTACAGAATCTCAGATCGAGACTTACCTCGGGGACCTTTATCCCAAAATACTAGAAGTCCAACTTACCACTCTGGCTTCTCCCGGCCAGATTGCGATCCATCTCAAGAGTAGCTCTGATAAAAGCATTTCCCAAGCGAAACATAAGGTCGGCCAGGCCATAAAACTCATCTGTGATGCCCTTGAAAAAGGAGTCTACTCCACAGAAGGAGAAGAGCTGGAGGAAGTCATAGGAAAATATCTTAAGAAAAAACATCAAACGGTGGCTGTGGCGGAATCATGCACAGGAGGCTTTCTTGGCCACCGCATCACCAACGTCTCGGGAAGCTCTGAATATTTTCTTCAAGGTATTTTGGCATACAGCAATACAGCAAAGACAGATTTATTAGGGGTCTCCCCAGAGATAATCGACAAGTATGGGGCGGTCAGTCCTCAAGTCGCTCTGACAATGGCAACAGGAATCAGAGAAAGAGCGAACGCCACCTACGGATTATCCATCACAGGGATTGCAGGTCCTTCGGGTGGAACAAAGGAGAAACCCGTGGGCCTGGTTTACATAGCGCTGGCCCACGACCAGGATGTCCTTGTTAAAAAAAACCTTTTTTTAGGTGACCGGAATGCGATAAAATTCCAATCGAGTCAGAAAGCTTTGGATATGCTTCGTCGACATCTATCGGGCACGAGCCAATCATGAGAACATTTATCGCTATCGAGCTTGATAACACGATCAAAGATAACGTATCTGAACTCATCCAGAAATTGGACACAGGTGGCAGAAACATCCGGTGGGTCAAACCCCAGGGTATGCATCTGACGCTTAAATTTCTTGGTGATGTCTCCGAGGATAAAAACACAGAAGTCAAATCAGTGTTGGGAAGTATCGCCACAGACTATTCCCGTTTCCCACTCAGTTTAAAGGGAACGGGAACATTTCCTACAGCGGCACGGATTCCCCGGGTTGTGTGGATCGGGATCGAAAAGAATGAGTTCCTCCAGAATATCCAAGACAGGGTGGAAAAAGAACTCCATAACATCCGATTTCCAAAGGAGAAAAGAAAATATTTTCCCCATCTAACGTTAGGCCGCGTCAAGGGACTGCAAAACATCGAGACAATAATGGAAACGCTTAACCAATACAAAGAGGCCGAGTTTGGGGGGATGACTGTAAACAAGATCACTCTTTTCAAGAGCACGCTAAAACCAACCGGGGCTGAATACGCCATACTATCGGAGTTTCATCTGAAATGAAGATACTGTTTGCCCTATTTTCATATTTATTCGGCTCCTTTCCTACAGGATACATCTTGTACTACCTCAGCGAGAAAAAAGACATCCGTGGGTATGGAAGCCAGAGTATCGGTGCCACAAATGTGTTCAGACTGAAAGGTTGGATTTTTGCCATTCCTGTGATTTTCGTCGATATTCTAAAGGGCTTTTTGCCCGTGTTTCTTGCTCTGAAGCTTTTTCCCGACAAAAGATTCGCACTTCTCTGTGGATTTCTCGCCGTTCTCGGCCACTGTTTCCCGCTCTACATCAAACTCAAGGGTGGAAAAGGTGTGGCCACATCAGTTGGCGTGTATTTGGTCTTGGCTTTTAAGCCTCTTCTTATAGGGATCGGGGTGTTTTTGATTGTCATAGCCTTGACGCGTTATGTCTCTCTTGGCTCCATCATGGCGATGTTGAGCTTGCCTTTATCCATTTATTTTATTCAAGGCAACCAGGAAGCAGCCATTCTTAGCATCGTCATTTTTCTTCTGATCGTCATAAGACACGGAGGAAATATCCGTCGGCTCGTGGATGGGACTGAAAGGAAATTAGGGAAAAAAGAGTGAAAAAAGTCTGCATTGTTGGAGGAGGCTCATGGGGAAGCGCCATGGCTATCCATCTGGGAAGGCTTGAGGTTTGTACAAACCTCTGGATAAGGGAAAAAGAGATTTATGAGGAGATTGTCTGCACCGGAGAAAACAAGACATTCCTCCCGGGAATCCCAATCCCCTCCTCTGTTTCCCTTTTTCTTGATCTACAAGAGGCCATCAGGGAAACCGAAACCATTTTTATCGCAGTGCCATCCAGGTTCTGCCGTCAAATGTACACCCAAATGGCCCCTTTCCTCACTTCTGAACATTTCATCGTTAGCCTGACTAAGGGAATAGAAGAAGAATCCCTAAAGAGGATGAGTGAAGTCATGGGCGAGGTTTTTTCTGAGACATTCCGTTCTCGCATTGTTGTCCTATCTGGGCCGAGTTTTGCACGAGAAGTGGCAGAATCTCATCCGACGGCTGTGGTTATATCTTCCAAAAATCTCGAACTGACAAAAAAAATTCAGGCTCTCGTCTCCAGTTTGTATTTTCGTGCCTATAGGTCTGATGATATTATAGGAGTTGAGCTGGCCGGAGCCTGCAAAAATGTTATCGCGATTGCTACGGGCATCTCGGACAGTTTCGGTTTCGGAAGCAATTCCATGGCCGCCCTGGTGACCAGGGGCTTGGCAGAAATGACTCGGTTGGGAGTAAGTCTTGGTGCAAAACAGGAAACCTATGCCGGTCTTGCGGGTATCGGCGACCTTGTTCTCACGTGCACTGGCAAGTTAAGCCGAAACCGGTATGTGGGAAGTGAATTGGGAAAAGGAAAAAGCCTGGAAGAAATCATCTCTGGGATGAAAATGATCGCAGAGGGAATTACAACAACCCTTTCAGTACGCCAGCTGGCTCAAAGGGAGAACGTGGAAATACCGATATGCGAGCAAGTTTTTTCTGTACTTTATCGGGGAAAGAACCCAAAGGATGCCTTCCGGGATTTGATGTTGAGGGAATTAAAAGATGAATACAAAACCTCCAAGGGAGAAAAAAAATGAAATATAAAATACCCGTGATATTTATCTTCTCTTTAAGCCTGATTGTTTGCGCTTCGAGCCCAAAAAGGCTTGAAAAACAGAGGGCTAAAGATCCTCAATACCAATACAACGTGGGATTGGTTTATCTCCAGAACAACAAATATGATGAAGCCATCAATTACTTGAACAAATCTCTAGCCCTCAAGCCAAACTTTGACCTGGCTTTGAATGCCCTTGGCATTATCCATTTTATACAGAGTGACTTCAAAACAGCCATGAATTATTTTGAGAAATGCCTCGTGGTGAATCCGGACTTAACAGAAGCCCACAATTATCTCGGTTCCGTTTATCAGGAAATGGGCCATTTGGACAAAGCTGAAACAGAATTCAAGAAGGCCATTGCCGATGTAACTTACCACTCGAGAGAACTCCCTCATTACAACTTGGCCAGATTGTATTTGACAAAAGGAAATGATGCTGAAGCACTCAAGCTGGTGAATACCGCCATAAAGCTGAACGATCGGATGGTTATGGCCCTTAACCTCAAAGGAGTTTTGCTTGAAAGGTTTGGAAAACTCAAGGAGGCCATCTACAGCTACGAAAAGGCATTGAACATCGCTCCAGGGGATATTAATCTCAGCTACAACCTGGCAGTCGCTTATTTCAAGAGTGACCGGAGAGCAGAAGCCAAGGCTCTTTTTGAAAAGATTTATCCCAACATGACAGATGAAGAAATAAAAAGCAAAATCGACGAATACCTGAAGGTTTTGAAGTAAGCTGGAATATCTACTGGTTTAGATCGTTGTAGCGGTAAGGAAGTAGCCCATGAGTTGTATTTTTATACTACGATTGGGTTACGACGAAACCGATGCAGTGAGATTAGCCAGTAGATGTTCCAGATTAGGTGCCTTCTTGCCAGGCTGACAGATAAGCCTTCTGCTCTCCTGTTAATTTATCTATATTGATCCCCATAGATTTCAATTTCATTCTTGCGATCGCTTCATCAATCGTGGATGGAACGGGATAGACTGCATTTTGTAGTTTTTTGCTCTTATGACAAAGGTATCGAGCGCTCAGTGCCTGATTGGCAAAACTCATATCCATCACAACCGCAGGATGTCCCTCAGCCGCAGCAAGGTTGATAAGCCTTCCCTCTCCTAGCAGGAATATCTTCCTCCCATTCTTCAGCGTATATTCTTCGACAAAATCCCTGATCGTTCTCTTTTTTTTGCTCAGACTCTTTAGTTCAGGAATGTCGATCTCCACATTAAAATGGCCGGAGTTGGCCACGATGGCGCCGTCCTTCATCTTGGAAAAATGCTCTCTTGTGATTACACTTTTGTCTCCAGTTACGGTTACAAAAACATCTCCGATATTTGCCGCATCCTTCAAGGACATTACTTGAAAACCATCCATGACAGCCTCAAGGGCACGTAGAGGATCAACCTCACATACGATCACTTTTGCGCCCGAGCCGCTTGCTCTCATGGCAACACCGCGACCGCACCATCCATACCCGGCTACGACAAAATTCAATCCAGCTATCAAAATATTTGTTGCTCTCAATATCCCATCGATTGTACTCTGGCCTGTGCCGTATCGATTATCAAACAAATGTTTTGTTTTCGCATCGTTAACAGCGATGATAGGGTAATGAAGCACTTTTGCTTTGGCCATGCTTTTTAGCCGGATCACACCTGTAGTGGTCTCCTCTGTGCCTCCAATGATTTCGGGAATCAATTCTTTCCGCTTGGAATGAATGGCACAGACAAGGTCTGCTCCATCGTCCATCGTGATATGGGGAGAATTTTCCAAACTCTGGTTGATGTGTTTGTAGTAGGTTTTGTTATCTTCTCCCTTGATCGCAAACACGGGAATCCCATAATGTTTCACAAGAGCTGCTGCCACGTCATCCTGTGTGCTTAAAGGATTAGATGCTGTTAGTCTCACATCTGCCCCTCCCAGTTTGAGAACTTCCATAAGATTACCCGTTTCGCTTGTGACATGAAGACAGGCTGCCATTCTGATCCCCTTAAGGGGTTTTTCCCTTTTGAACTTCTGTTTTATATGGCCGAGAACGGGCATAAATCTTCCCGCCCATTCCATCCGGAGTTTTCCTTTTTTCGCCAAATCCAGATCTTTTACATCATAATCCAATTTCTCCTCCTTTGATTAGAGTCCAGCCTCACTTCTCAACACGTCTGCCTTATCGGTTTTTTCCCAGGTGAATTCGTCCTCACTTCGACCGAAATGCCCATAACAGGCAGTCTTTCGGTAAATCGGTCTGAGGAGATCAAGAGAATGAATCATCTTTTTGGGAGTCAATTCAAAATGAGCACGAATCAGGTCTTTGATCCTGTCCTCCGGAATTTTCGCCGTCCCGAATGTATCGACCAATATGGATACGGGTTGGGCAACACCGATGGCATAGGCGATCTGTACTTCCAATCTATCCGCAATCCCAGCAGCGACTGTGTTTTTAGCGATATAGCGAGCCATGTATGATCCAGACCGATCGACTTTGGAAGGATCTTTTCCCGAAAAACAACCTCCACCATGACTCCCCACACCACCATAGGTATCCACGATGATCTTTCGGCCTGTAAGCCCCGTGTCTGCCAGCGGCCCTCCCTGCTCAAATCGGCCAGTCCCATTGATGAATATTTTGCTGTTGTCATCCAACATCTCAGGAGGAAAGACCTCTTTCACTACGACATCATTGATATCCTCACGCAAGTCACTCATCTGGATTTCGGGGTGATGTTGGGCGGCAATGACCACAGCATCGATTCTTCTGGGAATATCTCCTTCATACTCGATAGTAACCTGAGACTTGCCATCCGGCCTCAAGTACTCCAGCACGCCCTCTTTCCGAACTTGAGCAAGCCGCCTGACTAATTTGTGGGCCATCATAATAGGCATGGGCATCAATTCTTCGGTCTCTCGGCAAGCATAACCAAACATAAGCCCTTGATCTCCTGCTCCCTGTTCATGGTCATCCGCCTCATCCACTCCCTTGGCTATATCGAGAGATTGTTCGTGAATGGATGAAATAACCGCACATGTTTTAAAATCAAAACCATACCGTGCATCTGTATAGCCCAATCTTCGAACTGTATCCCTCACGATCTTTTGGAATTCACAATATCCTCCACTGGATATTTCTCCCGCGATAAAAACCAGTCCCGTGGTTACGAGTGTTTCACAAGCAACTCTACTTTTAGGATCCTGGCCGATCAGATCATCGAGTATCGAGTCAGATATTTGGTCACAAATCTTATCCGGGTGTCCTTCTGTAACGGATTCAGATGTAAAAAAATGTTTTCCTTGTTTGCTCATAGTTAACCTCCTTTGCGAGAGGATCACATTAAGAAGAAAGACATAATAATTATCATAATTTTGGACTCTTTTCAATTCCTTTATTCATTACATCTACTCGAGCGTCCATCATTTCTGACTCGGGGATCGCTCAGGATTCAGGCAAACTTACGAGGATCGGCATTTGAATTTGAATTCTTGTTTGTGTTATTTTTATGATTCTCAGGTTTACTCTAGTTTAAAAAGATGTTTAGAATAACGAAAACTTATCTTGTCCTCATTTTTATTCTTTTTATTGGGCTATCAAGCTGGGCAGGGCAGCAAACCGAGGAACTTCCGTTTCCGATAAAACAGGTCACATTAAAAAACGGTTTAAGGATCATTCTTTCCGAAGATTATTCTTTGCCGATCGTTTCCGTTGTTGTGGCTTACAAAGTTGGATCCATCAACGAAGATCCTGACAAAACAGGATTGGCCCATCTTTTGGAAAACTTGATGTTTCAGGGATCCAGAAATGTCGGCCAGATGCAGCATTACAGTTTCATCCAGAAGATTGGAGGGAGACTGAATGCCATCACCACGGGTGATAAGACTATTTTTTACCAAACCGTTCCCTCGAACCAATTGGCGTTAGTGTTGTGGTTGGAATCCGACAGGATGAAAACCCTCGATATCAATCCCTCCAATGTGGAAAATATCAAAAACCAGCTCATCGAAGACATCCGGCTGCAAAAAGAATCCGATCCTTATCTTGAAAATTCATGGTATTTTGATCGACTTTTGTTTCCAGGTTTTGCCTACAGCCACCCTGTTCTCGGAACAATATCGGATATTAGCAAAATCACCACAAAAGATGTCCTTGAATTTTTCACAACCTATTACACGCCGAATAATGCTGTCCTTACAATCGTAGGACACATCGACGAACAAAAGGTTATCCAGCTGGTCCAAAGATATTTTTCGACCATCCCCATGAGAGCCTCTCCTCCTCCGCTTGATTTGGAAGATCTGCCAAAGATAGATAACGTAGATCTAACGATAAAGAATCCGATGGCTTCTTCGCCTGGATTTTATTTAGGATACCAATTGGCTCCTCGTTATACTGACGACCACTACCGCCTAGTGATAACGGAATACGCTTTGTTGAAAGGCCGTACGTCCCGGATGTTTAAGAGGCTTTTTGAAAAGGATAAAACAGCAATCTATATGAGTGGAGGAATTGAAACGAGGAAGGATCAATCTGTTCTCAAGATGTTTGTTAGAGCAAATAATAAAATCACAAACGAGCGCAACCAGCGGGCTGTGTTTGCAGAAATCAACAAAATCAAGACGACTTTTATTACCGAAGAGGAGCTGCAAAAAACAAAAAATATGTTCAAAATGGATTATCTCAAGCAATTCGCAACGGTTCTCGATAAGGCCATTTTTCTTACGGAAGAACTACTGAGCAGGGGAAGTTTCACTCAGTGGCTGGATGAACTCGGCAGGTATCTGGCTGTCTCCCATTATGATGTAAGCCGGATGGCCAACAAATATTTCAAAGAAGATAAAATCTTAATCAAAATCGAAAAACAATGAGAATCAAACTAAAATTGGGATACCACCACTTGTTTTTTTTCTCCCTTTTCTCACTCTTTCTTATACAGCCCCTTCCCCTAGGCTCACAGGAAAGGTTCCGGAGGTCTCCTCCTCTGCCTGAACCCGTTCCCGAATTATCCCTGCCTTTGGTAGAAACCCACACCCTGACCAATGGCCTGGAAATTGCCGTCGTCCGCAGACAGGATAAACCTGTCATCAGCATGAGACTGATCATCATGGCAGGTGAAAGTTCATCCCCAGATAATATCCCTGGAATCGCCACGCTGTGTGGCCGAATGATCACAAAGGGTTCGGTGAATTTACGTGCGGAGGAGATTGAAAAAAAAATCGAATCCCTCGGGGGGAGCATTACGATTGAAACCCATCCGGATTACACCGAATTCATTTTTTCTTTCCTCGGAGAATACCTGGAGGCTGCTATGCGGCTACTCGGTGAGACCCTCCTGCGTCCTACTTTTCCGCGTCTCGAGATTGGCAACGTCCAAAGATCGATGTTTTATGACCTGGCCATCCAAAACAACAATCCGGAATTTATTGCCAGAAGATTGTTGTATCAGGTTTTATTCGAGTCGCATCCCTACAGAAAAATCATATTCGATCAGGGAGGGATCAAAAATTTGAGCCGGAGGGATATCATTTCATTTTATTCCCGATATTACCGCCCGAACAACGCTAAGCTTGTTTTGATCGGAAATCTCAATCTTGAGATGGCTTCAAGAACGGTGAGCCGATATTTGAGCCCATGGGAAAAACAAGAAATAGAACACCCCTTTGTTCCGCTTCTTAATCCACGGGAAAAAATAAAGGTATGTTTTGTCGATCTTCCTCAAGCTAAGGATGCCACTATCTACCTAGGCAACATCGTTTTTCCTATCACGAGCCAGGATTATTTCCCGTTCACTGTTTTTAACCAAGTTATCGGAGGGACCACGAACAGCAGGCTGTTTATGCACCTCCGAGAGTCCAAAGCCTATGCCTACTATGCTTTCAGCGAAATGCGGTATTTTAGAAGCTGTGGAATCTTTTTGATAAGAACAAAAGTTTTGACTGATTTCAGCTATGATGCCATTCAAGAAATTTTAAAAGAAATAAACGATTTGAGAAATATTCCAATCCCAAGTCAAGAGATCGAACAGGCAAAATCTTATCTGATCGGAAATTTCCCGTTGATAATTGAAACGTATGACGATCTATCAGGAAAACTTTCAGAAATTCAGGCGTTTGGTCTGGGCAGAGATCATTGGGAAAGGTATTATTCGAATATTATACGTATCAATTCAGAAACGGTATCACAGATGGGACAAAAATATTCTCTTCATACTCCCGTCATCGTGATCGTTGGAAATAATGAAATCATGAAATATCTGAAAGAATTTGCACTTGTCGGTGTTTATAGCCCCGATGGAAAATTGCGCTATGAAATAACAAAAGGAGAGAAGGAATGAAACTCGTGGAATGCGTACCCAATTTTAGCGAAGGAAGAGATCTTGAAAAGATCAAGGCTATCACAAAAGAAATCGAATCCGTTCCCCAAGTGACGCTCCTCGATGTAGATCCTGGGGAGTCGACAAACCGGACCGTTGTCACTTTTATCGGTACACCAGAAGGTGTCAAGGAAGCAGCTTTCCGAGCGATCAAAAAAGCGGCCGAAGTGTTGGACATGAGCAAACATCAGGGAGCACACAGTCGTATAGGCGCAACAGATGTCTGCCCGTTTGTTCCGGTCTCTGGAGTGACGATGGAAAACTGTATCCAGATAGCCCACGATGTGGCCAAAAGAGTTGCGGAGGAGCTGGAGATCCCGGTTTACCTATATGAAGAGGCGGCTCAAAAACCGGTAAGAAAGAATCTGGCAAATATCCGAGTCGGCGAATATGAAGGATTAGCGGAAAGGCTGAAGGACCCCGAGTGGGCACCAGATTACGGAAAACCCATATTCAATTCCAAGACAGGAGCAACAAATATCGGCGCTCGAGAATTTCTGATCGCCTACAATATCAATTTAAACACGCGAGACCGGTCGCTTGCCAGACATATAGCCTTCAATCTTCGGGAAAAAGGGAAAGCCAAGAGAGACAAAGAAGGGAAGATTATGCGAGATAAAAACGGAAAATCCATAAAAATTCCTGGGAAATTCAAGGCAGTCAAAGCAGTGGGTTGGTTTATCGAAGACTACAATATTGCCCAAATATCCATCAATTTTACAAATTACAAAATTTCTCCTCCCCACCTGGTGTTCGACGAAGCAATAAAAGAGGCTGAAGCCATAGGCATTCGAGTGACGGGAAGCGAACTGGTAGGGTTGATTCCCAAAGAGGCCATGCTCATGGCAGGTATGCACTATCTGAAAAAGCAGGGCAAGAGCCCGGGTGTTCCAGAAGAAGAACTGATTGATATCGCCGTGAAATCTTTGGGACTGGAGGATGTCTCCCCGTTTGACGAGAAAAAAAAGATCATCGAATATCAGTTCAAAGAGGTGGAAGATCCTTTGATCGACAAGAATCTCCGTCAATTTGTCAATGAGTTGTCCATGGACTCCCCAGCACCCGGGGGAGGAAGCACGGCCGCGTTATGCGGGGCTCTCTCATCGGCCCTCACATCCATGGTATCCAACCTCACTGTAGGAAAAAAAGAGTATGAGACTGTCCAGAAAAAAGTCGTAGAACTAGCCGTGGCAGCCCAAGATCTCAAGGATGTATTCCTGAGAGCGGTAGACCTCGACACCGTAGCATTCAACAAGGTGATGGACACGTTTCGGATGAGGAAAAAGACAGAAGAACAAAAAAAAGAAAGGGATGTGGCCATTCAGGAAGCGACCAAAGAGGCGACTCTCGTGCCTTTGGATGTTTTGGAAAAAAGCATAAAGGCGCTAGAATTGGCCAAAGATATCGCCATACATGGGAATAAAAACTCCATCAGCGATGCAGGAGTTGCGGGATTGACAGCCCAAACTGCTGCAGAGGGAGCCTACTACAATGTTATCATCAATCTGCCCGATATCCAGGAAATAAAATTCACGACAGAAATCAAAGCAAAAGCAGAAGCTTTGAAAAGCGAAGCTATTAAGATCAGCGACGAAATCAGAAAGATCGTGGAAGAGGAACTGCAATAGACAGGCTTCTTTCTCTCATGCAAGAAAACTTCGGGCATATGTTCCAAGAAGTTTTGAACTGGCTGGACAAGTAATACAGGTTTTGTCTATAATGCCATTTCTTCAACAGTTTGCCTTTGAGGGGAAGAATGTCTGAATGGACGATTGAAGGGAGAAAGCTGAAACTTGTAGAGGGCAACATCGTTGCTCTCCATGTTGATGCCATCGTCAATGCCGCCAACAAATCCTTGATACTAGGTGGAGGTGTCGCTGGTGCTATCCGTAATTTTGGGGGACCCTCGATCCAGGAAGAATGCAATGCCATCGGCCCTATAGAAGTGGGGGAAGCTATCATAACGGGTGCAGGAAACCTTAACACCGATTACGTGATTCATGCGGCTGGGCCCGTCTACGGAGAGGGTGATGAAGATATCAAGCTAGCGAATGCCACATTGAATAGTCTCAAAATTGCCCAAAAAAAGAAAATCCAGAAAATCGCTTTCCCAGCCATAAGCACAGGTATTTTTCATTTCCCGATCAAAAGATGCGCCGAGATCATGATGAAAGTAACCATGGATTTCCTTAGGAAAAACAAACATCCGGAGGAGATCATTCTGTGTTTATATGGGGAAAGAGCATACTCGATATTTCAAGGGACATTCGAAAGGATGACCGGACAGTAATGGCCTTTCCTTTCACCCTCGGGCGCGTCTGAACACAAAAAGGATTCCAAATGCCAAGAATGAAAGAAGGACGATACTGCCCGAAGCTGGCAAATCCAAAAGAAAAGCTAGCACTAGCCCTAAAACAACGGATGTAATGGAAATGCAAGTGGAAAGGACTATAGCCTGCTTGAAACTGGAGGCAACCTGAAGACCTGCCGCAGCAGGAATGACCACAAGGGCTGAGACCAAAAGGATCCCGACCACTTTCATCCCCAGAACCACAGTGACAGCCGTCAGCAATGTCAGAAGGCCGTCGAGCCGGTCAACCTTGATACCGGAAGCTTTGGCTGATTCTCTATCAAAGGTCATGTACATGAGTTTATGGTAATTCACGACGATCAACAAAACCACGACAAAGGCCAGAACAATGGAAAACACGACTTCTGAAGGTTCAATGGCTAATATTTCGCCAAAAAGATAGGAGAATAAATCCACATTGAAGCTTTGGGAGAGGGTTGCCAACAAGATCCCCAAGGCAAACCCGACGCTGGAAAAAATGGCGATGGCAGTGTCGCCATGAAGTCCAGCCTTCACTTTTAGTTTCATTATGATCCATGATGCAACCACTGCCATGAAAAGCGCTACAGCCAAAGGCATCACGTTCAAAAAAAGGCCCAGGGCAACGCCGGCAAAAGCGACATGAGCCAAGCCATGCCCGATCATAGCGTCTCGTCTCAAAATCAGAAAAATGCCTAAAAGGCCACAAGCAATGGCAATGAAGATCCCTGTTAAAAAGGCCCTTTGGAAAAATCCATAAAGAAATAAAGCTTCCATTTCCGTTAACTCATTTCCATCTTCCTATCCCAGATTGGACAGGCAAATATTTTTTCAATGGTGATGGGATACAAGATGATGGCCATCCGCCAACATTCTTTTGAACTCATCTGAACGGCAAAACTCGTCATGGCTTCCATGATAGACCAAGGTTTGATTAAGACAGGCTACCTGTGCCACGTGCTTATTTATGATCCCCACTTCATGGGTAATCAAAACGATGGTGATTCCTTCCTCTCGATTGAGTCTGTGAAGCATGTCATAAAAATGCTCCTGAGTTTTGACATCCACTCCGGTCGTTGGTTCATCCAGCATCAATATCTTCGGATGATTGGCAAGTGCTCGGGCTATGAACACACGTTGCTGTTGCCCTGCCGATAGGTTCCCGATCCTCCGGTTTTTGTATTCCTCTATCCCAACCTGTTGCAAAGCTCTGGAAATACAACTATCCTCTTCCCTTGTGCGGCGCGGGAACCGTCGTGACGATTGGATACCCATGGCGACGACTTCTTTCACAGAAACCGGAAAAAGGGAATCGATATGAGTCGCCTTTTGGGGAACATATCCGATTGTTTTCCAATCTGCAAACTCTTCTACCGTTTTCCCCATGATTTTGACCTCTCCCAACCGTGGCTTCAGAAGGCCCAGGATGATCTTTAAAAGAGTTGTTTTTCCTGAACCGTTTGGACCGATGATAGCCAAAAAATCCTCTTGGTTGATCGGGAAACTCACATCTTTGAGGACATCCCCATAACCATAACTATAGGCAACTTTTCGTATCTCGATCAGAAGCTCTTGCTCAGTGGCAACCGAGTCCATTTTTTAAACTCTCCAGATTTTTTTTCATGATACTCAAAAATGTGATGCCGGAATGATCCTGCTTCCTGGGAAGACTGGCGCCTGGATTCAAAACCAGTGTTTTTGCACCGGTCTCTTCAGCGATAACGCGGGCCAGTTTGCTGCTGACATTGATTTCAAAAAAGATGGCTCCTATCTCCCTTTCTTTGATAAAATCGATAACATCTATGAGTTGGCGAGGAGTCGGTTTGGAATCCGGGCTTAAGCCATAAAGGGATATCTGAGACAAATTATACCGTCGGGCCAAATACCCAAAAGCTGCATGCCCTCCTAAAACGATGGTTTTTTGATCACATTGATCAAGAACCTTCCGGTACACATCATCCAATGCATCGAGCTTCTGCTTATAGATGTCGGCATTCTCCTGGAAAACAGCCCGCCTATCGGGATCAATTTGGGAAAGAACCTCGGCAATCCTGTCGATGATCTTTTTATCATTGGTGAAGTCTAACCAAATATGCGGATCACGTATGCCATTTTTGTGTTTTTCGACTTCCTCTTCATGACCGATCAAAAATAATCCCTTGCTTGCTTCTACCACATGGAGATTGGGATTTTTCACACTTCGAAGAATATCATCAGCCCATGGCTCTAACTCGGCTCCTATGTAGACAAAAACATCGGCGGAAGAAAGTTTCACCAAATCACTGGGTTTGGGCTGCCAGGCGTGAATCTCGGCACCTGGTGGAAGAAGCAGTTCCACTTCACCCCAATCCCCTACAACCGCATGAGCAAATTCTTTCAGCGGAAAAATGCTGGTCATCATTTTGATTGGGACGGTCTGTTTGCTTTGAAAGGATGAAGATATTCCTATTCCCATAACAAAACATGCTATTGATAAAAAAAGGATGAAGATTTGTTTTTTGTTCATATAATCCGCTTTATTTCTATCTATTATATAAAAGGAACTATGTCAATCCTTTCATTCGATACCGAATCCGCGTGCCTTCCCCGATTTCGACCTCATAACAGGCGGGTGTCACAAAGCCCCTTCGCTGAGCTTCATCGGATACCAGTTTTTTGAAAGAAAAGAGGTCTTTTTTTCGGATTAAAGCAATCCCAGAACCGCCAAACCCCGCACCCGTCAGCCTGGCACCGAGACAAAAATGGGATTGTTTCCCACATTCATACAGAAGATCCAGCTCTGGACAGGAAACCTGATAATCATCTCTAAGGCTTTCATGGGACTGGAAAAGCAGCCGTCCCAATTCATGAAAATTATCATCTTGGAGAGCCCTAACAGCCTTCTTGACCCTAGCATTCTCGGTCACAACATGTCTGGCTCTTTTGTAAAATGTTTCTCCCAGATCATCTTTCTTTTCATCAAGCAATGACAGGGTGACATTTTTATAGGTTTGGACTCCGGATTCTCGTAGCTTTTCCAGCGCACCTGTAGCCTCGGCACGCCGTTTATTGTATGCAGAAGACGCTAGATCTCGAAGCATCCTGGTATCATAGACAAGAATTCCCAGTCCCTCGCCCTCAAGACGCAGCGGATAATACTCATAGGCAAGGGTTTCACAATCCAGGAAAACAGCCTTATCCTTTTTCCCAAACACAGAAATGAATTGATCCATCAGACCACATTTCACGCCCACATAATCATTCTCTGCTGCCTGGGCCAGTTTCGCCATTTCCAAAGGAGAGAGCCCTAGCTTGAACATCGTATCGAGGGCTTTGATGATGCTCACCTCTAAGGCTGCTGAAGAGCTCAATCCTGATTCCAGAGGAATATCACCCCAGACATAAGCATCGATTCCTCGAAGGGAGGCACCCTTTTGAGCAAGTATCCAAAAAATCCCTTTGACATAGTCGATCCAGCCTCCTTGTTTTGCATCAAAATTCTGTTTGAGTGAAAAGCTTTTCTCTTGTTTAAAGTTGTCAGCCCATATTCGGACGATTCCATCAGTTCTCTGCGATGCAAGAAATGCAACATGCATATGGATAGCGCATGGCA
>DAOWCB010000356.1 GCA_030633795.1 Candidatus Aminicenantota bacterium
CAACGCGATTCTGTTAATTCTTCTTTTTCTCTGAGTTTCTACAATCTCCACAGGTAGGAGGATTTGAAGAAAAAACCCCGCCTCGTTTCTAGGAAATTATCCGAAGGTCTGTAATCCCCTTCCACCCAACTTATCTTTTCATAAAGAGAACCATAACCGATATGGATGACGGTTCCCGGGATGTAGGTGAACGAAGCGAGGAAGTCGGTCATCAGTTGCTTCCGGAAGGAATTGTATTCCACGATAGCCCGAAAAAAGAGATACTTGTTTACTTGGAATGTGTTTTTGCTGCGGAAAATCGTGTAGTCGAATTCTTTTTGGGAATCCGCCAGTCGGGTAAAATCCGAATAGAGCAGATTGAGTTCCAGACGAAGCTGTCCCATAGGCAAAAAAGTAATTGATGCGATGACATCGTTTCCTTTTCCCTGGTAGGGATTCTCGACATACCGGATCTTGTTTCCATAGTTGTAATTCAAGCTGAAAAAAAGCCTTTTTGTGATTTGGCTCAATCCGATAAACCTGGTCCGGCTTGTACTGAATCGCTCATTTTGCCAAACCTCGGTTGAGTAACTGTAACCGAACTGGATTGTGGTGCTTTTCGGGAGAAGAAATCTCAGATCCAACGCGTTGTTCGTTTCGTAAAAGCCGGAGGATTTATCGTAGATCTGGCTGCTGTGGATCACAGGATCGATCCTCTTGATAACGCTGGATTTGGGATAGAACATGCGCATGATTCCGGAGCGGAGCCGGGTGATTCCTGTGCGGGTGACATATCCTGTTTCGGTACGGAAGTCTTCAGCCAAGTCCTGGAATCCCAGCATGATGATCCAATTCCGGGTGTTATAGAAATAGTGAAGGCCTAAAGCGTGCCCATCCTCTCGAGATGAATTTGCATCCTGTTTGCTCGAGGACAGGAAACCGTGGTAGCCGAAGATGCTGGACTTGCTTATTCTCATCTGCCCATCCAACCCAAAAACTCGGTTGTGTCCGTTCTCCCGTTCTCGTCCGGTATAGAATCCTCCGATGAAGCTATCGTTAGCCAAGGCCCGTTTATAACGGAAGATGCCGAAATGGGCATAATCAGCGGGATCGTCATCAGGCAGCTTATCCATTGCATAGATTGCCGCCACCGTGTTTTTGGCTCCGATCTTTCCGTTGAACTTTGCACCCAATAACGGTTCGACGATCGTCCTGGTGTGCACCACAGCCTGAAGGGGATCTCCGCTGTGATTTCCCCCCAAATGGAATTTCTCTAATCCTTCGAGGAAAAAAGGCCGCTTTTCTGGAAAAAACAGTGCATATCTTAGGTTGAAATCCACCTGCCCAGCATCGGCTTCCACCTGGCTAAAATCGGGATTGACAGTGCCATCGAAGATAAGACGGGATGTGATCCCGTACTTGGCTGTCAAACTGAGATCCCCGACACCTTTGCCAGAAATCAATCTCCCTTCTTCCTGTTCGCTCCGCTGGCTGTAAGTTGTCGCAGGAAGAACCTCGAACAAGGTATAGTGCTCGATCTCTTCGAACAGAAGGGTAACCGTTTGGGTGAAAAAATTCGGACCCTGTGCTGGATCCAGAGGAGGGTAAGTCCCCAGTTCCGTGTGGCGGCTGATCTTTCGTTCAAAAATCACAGCCATTTCCACCGGATCCCTGTGGGAAAATCGGATGCTTTTAAACGGAATTCGGATTTCGACCGTGTAACCTTCTTGGTTGATTTCTCCCTCGCTGAACCACACCATGTCCACGTTGAAATCTTCTTGGTTCCCTTCTGCCGTTGCGTCCCCCTGTGCACCTATCGGATTGCAGTAGAATACGTAAAGGGATTGTTGGTCGTTGAAAGAATCCAGATTCACACACACCCAATCGTCGGGATCGATGTTGTCACGGCTTGTGACCGATGATTTGATTTTATCGGGCTCTCTGTCATAACACCGAAAAGCTACATAAAAATTCTCCTGGTCATAGGCATAATAAACTTCTGTTTTTTCGGTCATGTCTTTGCCATAGTCGGGGACCCAAGTCTTAAATCCTGATACTTGGGGTGCTTTCTGCCAGACTGTGTCATCGAGCTTCCCGTCAATAACAGGAGGATTTTCGGTTTTGTACGGGCGAAGAGGCGCGTATTTTTCCTCAGCATGGAGGGTTGCGGTAACAAGAAACAAGGTGAGAAAAAAAAGCAAATGAATTGTTTTTTTTGGTGATTTTAGACATGCCATTTGCATTTCTTTACGGAATTTATAACAAAAGGTTATAGCATAATGGTAATTTTTCCGTCAAATCGAAATGAAAACAAAACCTTTTGTCTTATTTTTCGTCTGTATTTTTGTGGGAGGCGTTCATGCTAAGTAATTATCTGAAAATTGCTCTTAGGAATATTCTGAGGAACAAAGCCTTTTCCTTCATCAATATGAGCGGATTGGCCATCGGGATGGCCTGTTGTGTTCTTATCCTTCTTTTTGTTCAAGATGAGTTGACTTATGACAGCTACCATAAAAAGACGGATCAGATTTATC
>DAOWCB010000082.1 GCA_030633795.1 Candidatus Aminicenantota bacterium
TTGTTTCTGTCTTCTTCTGTGTTATGACAACTACCAAAGCGATAGACAGAGCCACAACGCAAACGGATAAGCTGATGATTACCCAGGTTGTTTTTTTCATATACCCTCTCCCGCCCCTCTGATCCGGTGAAACCGGGAGATTTTGGAAACCATGTCCCAGGCCCTTTCTCCTGAAACCTCATCCTGAATGTTCTTAAGAAGGCCTGGGGGCAACAGATAAGGATTTTCTTGGGAAAATGCTGCCAGCGAGCTCAATAAAAGAAAAAAAACAAGTAAAATATGCAAATTTTTTAATTTTCTGTCGGCCATATCCTATATCTCCTCCACAATCATTGCGATTTTTTCAACAGAAGAACCTTGCCCGGAAGTTTATCATTGTATTTTCCATTATCCAGCACAAGTACACCATTGATAAACAAGTACTTGACACCTTCACTGTACTGGTGAGGGTTGGATATGGTGGTTTTTATTTGGATATTGTCCAAATCAAAAACAACGATGTCTGCTTTGAAGCCTTCCTTGATCCAACCGCGGTCCTCCCAATTCATGATATCTGCTGCGAGGGATGTCTGAGAACGGATAACATGAGGTAAGGACACAGATTTTCTTTGCAGAGCATATTTTTTGATCTTATGCAGAAACGTGGAATAGGAACGGATATGAGGCAACCCAATCCCATAAAACGGCGTTGTCCCATCGCTGCCAGTGGCCACATAATTCTTTTTCATGATGTATTCCACATCCTCTTCTGACATCCTCAGCGGAACACATCTAGCGCCCATCAGTTCGAGCTCGATGGCCGTTTCACCGATGGATTTCCCTTTCATGGCTGCAACCTGGGTCAACGATTTTCCCTCAAGTTTTTTTTCTACGCAAATGCCCACGATGATGTTTTCAGGCCCAGCAAGAGATGCATCGATATACTGCTCGATACCTTTTTTGGCTTTCTCGGCAAATTTCAGATCTTTCATCCTTTCTATAAAATGTTTTCTTTCTCTCGTGTTGGAAGGGCCCTGAAACTGACTGGCGCTCACCAAATGCCCGCCAACAAATTGCACAAGTCTCTTTCGTGAAAGTCCAGCCAAAAACTGCTGGTGACTTTGGGAAAGCGGAAAATAAGGGGTGACTTTTTGATAAAGCTCCAACAATTGAGCATCCCGCAGATGGTCGAAGACATCCTCCAGATCCGAAGAATCCAATCCCTCGTACTTTGTCTGCCCCAACCAGAGAGATCTAGGAATAAGACCCCGGTAGGGATTTCCACTGGAGAAGCGGTAGGGATACTGGTCTGCCGTGATTTCTAAACCATTTTTCCGGGCTTCTTCGATAAGAGCACTGGCATCCTTGACAAGACCCCAATTCTTTTTTCTAACGGCCTTAAAATGAGAAATGTGCGCCCGAGCTCCTGCTTCCCTCGAAATGGCAATCGTCTCATTGACTGCATCCAGGAGCCTCTCTCCTTCATTCCGCATGTGGGAGTGGTAGATCCCTCCGTAGGGAGCGATGACATTGACGAGTTCAATGACTTCATCGGTTTTTCCATAGCGGCCGGGCAAATACTCTAATCCCGTCGAAAGTCCATGAGCACCTTGTTCCATGGCTTCTTGGACAAGGACTTTCATTTTTTCCAGTTCTTCAGGCGTGGGTTCCCTGTTTTCCATCCCCATGACTATTTCTCGAACCTGCCCATGGCCGACAAGAAGAGCGGCATTCGGGCCTATTCCTTCTTTATTCCAGTCCTCGATAAGTTCCTTGGCACTTTCAAAAATGGGCCAGGCGCTTCTGCCACACTGGCCCACCACAACTGTGGTAACCCCCTGTTTCAAGTAGTTCAAGCATGCCCTGTTTTCGGGAAAATACATGCCTCTATCCACATGAGTGTGAAGGTCGATGAATCCCGGAGCGACGAAAAGTTTGTTGGCATTGATGATTCTTTTCGCTCTGCCCTTTACCGAACGTTCGACCTTAACGATGATGCCATCCTTAACGGCAATGTCTGCTTTGAATGCAGGTTTTAAAGAGCCATTAAAAATCCGTGCGTTTTTGATTAAAAAATCATAATCAAATTTTTCTTGTCCTTGGCTGATTCCATACAATCCCGTCAAAAACAACAGACTTGCAGTGAGAATAATTCCGACAAAATAGGCTTTTTTATTCATGACATCTCCATTCATCCCATATATTAGGACACGTATTTTATCAAAAAACACCCACACGAGTAAGCAAAATCATCAATTAACCCCCCTACCTGAATGTACACCTTGAGAGTATTCCTCTAATGCTTTATAATCCGTCATTCAAGAAAACTAGGGTGAGAAGCCAAAGTGACAATCCGAAAAGGCGTACAGAAAATCTACACCGAAGTAGCCAATACCTATGAATTAGTAAACCATGTCTTGACTCTGGGGTTGGATATCCGCTGGAGAAAAAAGACAGCCCGGATTGCCGCTCAAAAGGGTGGCAACCTGTGGCTCGATGTCTGCAGCGGGACAGGAGAGATGGCTCAAAATCTCGCAGCTCTTTCGGGTGAAGGGGTCAAAATCTTCGCGGTCGATTTTTCCTTTCCGATGCTAAAAAGGGTAACGGAAAAGGGAACCGCCTCCAACCTCTTTCCAGTCATTGCAGAGGCTGGAATCCTTCCTTTCCCGGACGAATCATTCGACCTATTGACCATTTCTTTTGCCACACGAAACCTTAACCCGAGGAGAGAGCACCTGGAATCCTATATGGAAGAATTCAGCAGGACCCTGAAACCGGGAGGATATTTTGTGAATCTCGAAACCAGCCAGCCATCAGCAAAAATGATAAGACAGTTCTTCCATATTTATGTGAAGTGGATAGTCAAACCTTTGGGATGGATTCTTTCCGGGTCCAAAGCAGGCTACAGTTACCTTTCCTTTACCATACCGCGTTTTTATGCCCCGGATGAATTTGCCCAAATTCTCTGTCAATCGGGATTTTCCGAGGTCGAATACCGACGGTTTTTGTTCGGTGTCTCTGCTATGCACGTGGCCAAAAAATGAAAAACCGTCAAGGCTGTAGACGTCGCGCGTCGCAATATGACAGGTAATCATGTATCATAGAATGCATATGCTTTAAGAGAAAAAGGATGTTTCAAACCGCAGTCAAAATCCTCAAAGCAACCATCGGGATTCAATCAAACGTGCAGGAAATGCTTCCTTTTTTGCCGTTTGGTGTGAAACTTGAATCTCTGTTGACTGATTTTCACCGGGTGGAACAAATCTCCCCTTGTGAAGGCTTAAATGGATACATCTCCATCGAGGATAAGGGAGGAGATCTCGCGTATGAATGGCATGATGACAGAGTGATCTTCAAAGGGCCTTTTTCACGAGTTCAAAAGGAGGCATCAGACCCCAGATACACACTCTGGGGAAATCAAGGCTTTTTGTATCGTTATGTGCTCTATTTGCTCGAAAAAAAACACAACATCTACAACTTCCACGCCTGTGCCCTGTATCAGGAAGACAGGGATACCTTATACGTCATCATCGGTGATGCGGGTAGCGGCAAAACCGTGTATTTACTCAGTGGTTTAGAAAAAGGATTGAAGATTTTTTCCACCGAGACCGTCCATTTTCAGATGGATGAAGGCAATACCATCTGGTACATGGGCTCAATGGTGGATAATGTCCGGTATGGAACCCTGATACATGATTTTCCCCGGTTTCTCCCCGCAGGGGATATTCCTGATCAGCAAACCCAATGGCAAAATAAAGTTGCCATTGATTTATCCGTATTTTGCACTCAAAAGGAAACCATTAAAAATCCTCAGGCTGTCCACATTCTGTTTCCCCGAATCGAAAAAGGATTTGAAAGATCTCTATGGAATCCGATCAAAAACAACAGGAAGGTGGAAAAAATGCTTTTTGACAACATCACACAAAAAGTGGCAGAAACCACCCTGCTGTATGATAAGCTGACGGTTTTAGGATTGGACAGAAGAGGCCTCGCGAACGCTCGATTGCAGGCTGTAAAAGAATTGGTAGGTCATCAGACGATTGCAGAAATCACTACGGTTTTATCCAATCCCAAAAATTGTTGGGGGAATGTTTTACAATAAATTCAGGAGGATATAGATGACTAAAGCATGGGAAGGGGTCACAGATATGCCCGTACAAGGAAGATCTTATAAACCAAGGACAACAGGTTTAACCATGGTCATCGATAAGGGTATTGGAATGAATCAAGCAAAGGATCTGGTTCAGACATCTGGAGAATACATAGATATCATCAAACTGACCTTCGGGACCTCTGCCTTTTATGACAGAGAATTCTTGATGGAAAAGATCCAATTACTCACCATTGCCGATATCGATGTGATGCCCGGGGGAACATTCTTGGAGGTTGCACTGTGGAAGGGCGCGTATGAAAAATACTTAGAGAGAGCCAAGGAGTTGGGATTTTCGACGATCGAAATCTCTGACGGAACGATTGCAATAGATCTCGCCAAAAGAAAAGACCTCATCCGTCAGGCTTTGGATATGGATTTCAAGGTGATTACGGAAGTTGGCAAAAAAGATCCAAAAGAAGCTCTTCCGATTGCCCTCGTTCATCAATTGATCAATGAAGACCTTGCGTGCGGTGCCTTCAAAGTGATCATCGAAGCTCGAGAGGCTGGAAAAGGAGTTGGCATTTTTGATCAAACAGGGAAGATCAAACAAGACGAGGTGGACAACATTATTGCCGGCGTTGAAGATGTCGATCTACTAATATGGGAAGCTCCGATCAAAAACCAGCAACAAGAGCTCATCATCCAATTTGAGAATAATGTCAACCTTGGGAACGTCCCTGCGGATGAAGTTCTTGCTCTGGAGGCTCTTCGTCAAGGACTCAGGGGAGATACCCTCAAAAGGGCTTATCTTGCCGACAAGAAGTAAATCCTTTAGCTTTGCTGCGTTTTTTCAGGGAAAAATCTTTCGATCACTTCTTTTGAAGGAGGCTTCGTCACAAAAGAAAGGATCACCAAACTTAAGACAGAAGCTGTCAATCCCCAATAAATAATCGGAATCCCAAACGGATCGGCGTTGGGATTACCGATGGGTTTCATGATCGAAGGCCAGAAAGAACCTGCCAGCTTCAGTCCCAAGGTCACGATCGTTCCCAAAATGATCGAGACGACTCCTGCTGTCTTTGTCACTTTTTTCCATAACAAAGCAGCCAAAAGAGCAGGCGTGATGACCACGCCATACAATGTATAAGCAAAAAAGGCCTGTTCGAGAACAGACGTCATTTTCCATGCTAAGAATACGGCAATGCAACCCATTATAATGATTAAAATTCTCTGCGGCCAAACCATCTTCTTCTCGGGTTTGTCCTTTCTCCGAAACCGAAGATAAATATCATGAATCATCGTGGTCGTAGGCGATAACAAATAATTCATTCCCGTAGATATTACAACCGCCGTAGCCGCCCCTAATAATAGAACACCTATGGGTAGCCATATCATCCTCTTGGCTGCCATGATGATAACAGAGGCATGTTCCATGGTACCAGCCTGCAACTCCTGCCAGAAATAAGCTGCTGCGAAAACCGCTATCACGATGGCAACTCCTTCAACGATAATAGTTCCCACGACCCAAATACCTGCCGCCTTTTTGGCTTCCCGTGGATTGCGTGCGCTGTAAAACTTTTGGTACATACTTTGAACACCAAGAAGCAGCAGCAAGGTTGACAATCCGATAGCCGGGATCTTCAAGTAGGGATTGGCCCCGAATTCCTGACTGATTACCTGGAAGTGGGATGCCGGAAGGATCGCTTTGATCTTATCCCAACCGCCTGCCGCGATGATGGTTAATGGCGTAGCCAGGATTGTTGACGATAGAATAATGATACCGTTGGGAAGGTCTGTGTTGGCAATAGCGATCATTCCCCCAATCGCTGTGAAAAGGGTCACAAAAACAAAGGCCATGAACATGCCTTGTTCGATAGAGATAGCCCCATCCGAAATGGCATTCAGAATGTATCCTCCAGCCTTGAACTGATAGCTGACAATGACTGTAAAACTTATGATTATGGCAATGGCGCCAAAAACTCTAGCCACTGGGCCGTACCGGACTTCCAGAATATCTCCGACTGTGTACTGGCCGAACGTTCTAATCTTGGCGGCCAGAAAATAGATGATGACAATACCCACCCAAGCACCCACAGGAAACCATAAAGCACTCCAACCCGCTTTTGCGGCTAGTTCTGCTCCAGCTATAAAAGTCCCGCTGCCGATCCAGGTGCAGATGAGAGTAAACACCATCTTTGTCATGGAGATCTGGCGGCCTGCGACCATCATATCGTCTTTACTCTTGACGTGGCTGGAGCGCCAAAAATTCATGATGGTCAGCACAGCCAGGTAACACAGGATGATGATGATATAAATGTTCATGTCGTCTCC
This sequence comes from Candidatus Aminicenantota bacterium, assembly GCA_030633795.1. Classification (GTDB taxonomy): domain Bacteria; phylum Acidobacteriota; class Aminicenantia; order Aminicenantales; family Aminicenantaceae. Next base: position 6,404 of record DAOWCB010000082.1, read on the forward strand.
TTTATCCTGAACTATTCATAAAAAA
>DAOWCB010000038.1 GCA_030633795.1 Candidatus Aminicenantota bacterium
ACTGTTTCTTTTCTTCTTGAGCTTCGCTCAGGAGATCTCTTTCGGTTTTGATGGCTTTATCCTGCAAAAAATAGAGGGCTGCCACAGCACCGAGAGCAAGGAGTATGATTACGCTAGCGATCGGGGTTCTTTTTTTCTCCTTAATTTCTGGAGCTAGCCCAAAAGGTTCCTCTCTTATCTCTTTTTTTTCGGGTTTTAAAAGGTTTATTCTAATCATTGTTTACTTTTCCAACTTTCTTGTGGCGAGTCCTGTGGCCACTCCAAAAAGGGCGGCCATTTCTTCAAAATAGATGGAGTCGAATTTTTTCTCGTCGTAATAAATTCGTCGGAAGGGATTGAAGAGTTCTGTGCGCATGTTAAACTTCTGCTCAAATTTAGCGGCAAGATCTTTAAGTTTGGACAGACCTCCGCTAAGAAAAATGGCCTCGATTTTTCTCTCGGTCTTTTCACCAGCTTCGTAGAAGGAAAACGTCTTTTCAATTTCTTCAAGGATGTTCTGAATATTCAGGTTCAGGATTGCTTCGTATCTTTCGGGTTCTACGTTTTTCACTGGGAGACCTTTGAGCAGCTTTTCCGCATCGTCAAAGCTGATCCCTAGATCCTTACTGATATTTTCTGTGAAGAAGGATCCTCCTAGCGAAAGGTCACGAAAGAGTTGGGGGACGTTTTTTTCGATGATGATAACATTGGTGATGTTCGCGCCGAGGTTGATGATGGCTACTGTTTTTTCTTTGCTGAGTTCCGGATAGTTCACATCCAGTGCATTTTGTAAGGCAAACACATCGACTTCGATTGCTTCGAGATTCTTGCGTGCTTGATTGACGACGTTGCTGTAGTTGGCGATTTTATCCTTTTTCGCCGCCACAAGAAGTATATCGAGATTTTTGTCCTCTGAGTACTCAGAGGATTTTAAAATGGCGTAATCGACGTTTGTTTCCTCATAAGGGTAAGGAATGTTGTGTTTGGCTTCCCAGATGATGGATTCAGCCAGCTCTTCTGTGTCCATAGAGGGCAGGGAAATCTTTTTGATAATGACGGAATTTCCCGACACAGAGATCACGACATTCTTGTTGGTGATCTTGTTTTCGTCGAAAATCATCTTGATGGTCTCCACAACTGCAGCCGAGTCGATAATCGTTCCTTCGACAATGGCATCGTGGGGAAGAAGCTCATATCCGATTTTTTTCACTTCATAGAGTTCTTCTGTGCCTTTTTTCTTTGCTTTAAGCTCGACTGCTTTAATGGAGTAGGAACCGATGTCCAATCCGATTAAATCTTTTTCTCGACCGAATCCCAACATTTTTTTTTCCTTTTATATTGAATTTGTTTTTGGGGTTGTCTTGTACTTTTCTCGCAATTTATCCTCGACTTCCCCAGGAACGAGGCCCTCGAGACATCCTCCCAACATGCTGACCTCTTTAACGAGTCTCGAGCTTAGGAAGGAATAATTGAGACTGGGCATCATGAATAATGTTTCGATTTCCGGATCTAGTTTTCTGTTCATAAGGGCCATCTGAAATTCGTATTCAAAGTCAGAGATCGCTCTTAAGCCTCTAATGATCATTTTAGACTCATTTGTGTTCGCAAAATCAACCAGAAGTCCGTGAAAGGATCTTACTTCGACGTTTTCATTCTCTGCAAATATCTCCTGGATCATTGCCACTCTTTCTTTAGTCGAAAACAGAGACTTCTTTTTGGGATTTTCAAGGACAGAAACCAATATCTGGTCGAAAATCTCAAGCCCCCTCCGGATAATATCGACGTGTCCATTAGTAATCGGATCGAACGAACCAGGATACACTGCCTTTTTGATCATGTGCACACAATGGACTCTTTCACCTGGGTTGTCTAACTTAGTATCAAAAATATTTTGCTTTGTCAATTAAATCTCGTCCGAATCTGTAAATTTTTTCCAATTCTGTACAAGCAGATACTTCTTATTCCTTTCCATCCATTTTATTCAATCCATCTATTACGTCAATCACCGAAAAAGAGGATATTAAGGGGGATATTTTTTGTGATTTTCTCACCCCTAAGGGTTAGGACGCTTGAGGGCTCTTATTTGTCCCATAATCCCTGAAATCTGTTTTCCACAGCCATCCTTGACAATCCACAGCAATGTTTTATACATACTCGGAACCCAGTTCTGCCGGATTCCTTCGAAGAACCACCTGTAAAGATGGCTGGGTTAGGTTGGGTCGGGATCTTCAATGGTCGCTTCAACCATCCCCAAAAGCCCCGTTTATCACGGAAATAGAGATGCTTTCGTGAAAAAGACATTTGGCCTGGATTATTCACGAGCCTAGCTTGCTGCAGATGCGAGGCGTCGGTCCATGCTGCCGTACAAGTGAACTGCAAATGGATCGCAACGAAGCATCCACCCCACCCACCCAGCAATATCGGCTTGCCGCATTTCCCATAAGGGTAAAAAATGCCGAGGAATATAAAAAGATTCTTCTTGAGAAGTTTTTTTTGGCAATGTCGGGATAACTTCCTGATATTGCTGAAATAAAAAAAGCAACGGCATTTTTTATGAATAGTTCAGGGTGGTGAATTCCTATGGATAATCGTTTATAATAGATGTGCAGAGATCGGCTGACAAAAGCATGACGAGGGAAAAAATGAAGGCCCTAAATTTATTATCCGTTCTTATTTCTCTCCTTATCCCGTTTATCTTCCTTTTTTCGCAAGACACCCAGGATGATACCTATGCCCTAGCGAGAAAATATATGGTGGCAAATCAACTAGCCGCTCGGGACATCACAGATGGCAAAGTTTTGGAAGTGATGAATAAGGTTCCGCGTCATATGTTTGTCAAGCCCAATTACCGAAGCTTGGCTTATGCGGATCGCCCCTTGCCAATAGATGAAGGGCAGACCATTTCCCAGCCGTACATCGTGGCGTTGATGACGCAACATCTGCGTTTGAAGCCGGGAGACAAGGTATTGGAAATCGGTACAGGATCAGGTTATCAAGCTGCGGTGTTAACTCATTTCACCGAAGAAGTCTATTCCATCGAGATACGGGAGAACTTGGCTAAGAAGGCGTCGGAAACGCTAAGGCGATTGAACTACAATCAAGTCCAGGTCAAATGGGCCGATGGTTATTCTGGCTGGGAAAAGTTTGCTCCGTTTGATGCGATAATCGTGACTTGTGCTGCCAACCATGTCCCTCCTCCGCTTTTAGAGCAACTCAAGGAAGGTGGAAGATTGATTATTCCCGTAGGGAGCACATTATACTACCAAACCCTAACTCTTATAACCAAAATAAACGGTAAACCCAACGTCCAGCATATTTCAGGCGTCACGTTTGTTCCGATGACTGGCAAAGCCCAGAAAAAAAGGCGCGATCAGATAGCCGATAGCTGCCAGTATTAAAACGCAATTGTATCCTCCCCAAAAAGCGATCATTAAAGCTGCTATAGAATTCACGACAGAAGAGAAGGCATTTGTCGCCCATGCCCAAGGAATTATTCGCCTCTCCGTTTGTTCCAACAATCGAATTCCGGTCGGGAAAGGGAATCCCATCATAAAACCTAAGGGGAAAATCAGGGCAAATGAGAAAAACATCTTTGGCAACAGCTCTGATCCGATGAACATCTTAAAAAATAACGGGAATGCCAAACTATAAGTCAGGATTAAAATCCCTGAGAACAAAAGGGTAAAGATGACATTCCTTTTGAAATTTTGTCCGAGGATTTTTTTTGACAGAAGGCTACCGATTCCAGAGGAAAAAAGCAGGGCAAAAATAATGAGCGCTATGGAATACAGGGGGTGTCCGAGAAACAGGATGAATTTTTGTATCAGAGTAATCTCGACGAACATGAAACTCATTCCGATCAAGCCGAAATACAAGAAAATTTTTCGTAATTCGGGATTTTTAATGCAGATTCTTTTCCGTTGGAGAAGAACCGGAAGGAGGATCAGGACAAACGCCACCCCTATGGCTTGAATAAAAAGCAGAGGAACAAGAAATTCTCCTTGTAAAAATGGCAGCCATTTTTGACCCAGTGTGGTGAATGTGGCTTTGATTTTGCTCAGTTTGAAAAAGTTTGCGAAAAACGGGCGGTTATCCGTAACCGGTTTCACTTGGAAAAGATATTCTTTATAGAATCTTCTGGAATCGCTGGATGATAGAAGCTGGCGTGTTATGTTGTAGTATAGTGGCTCTTCATAACGGTTATGGATGTTGGCTTCTTCGGGTTTAATACCTGGATAATACACAAGATCAAAAAGACATTTTTCACAGAATTCTTTGAGTGCTTGTATTTCTGCTGCTGTGTACGGACTTTTTTTAACAAAAAAGCTGATGGTCCCCCAGCTTCTAAGGACAATGAGATGCTGCTCGGGAAAATCGGTTATTTTGCGCAGGGTTTCTATCCATGTGGCCAGGAGCCGGATTTCTTGACGGGGTGGAGGAAGAAGATACAGGGTCATGCTGGCTATCCCATCATCGGATAGCCTGCTTATCGCATCCTGGAATGACTCTTGCGTGTACAAGTAATTCTCCCCAATGCCGAGTTGGCCTGTTCCAGAAGACCCGAAAACATCAGCAAGTGAAAAAACGACAAGATCAAAATATTCCTTTTCTTTCATCAAGGCTGATCGACTGTTAGAAGATACAGAGTGAACGCTTTTCCTCTGGTAGATCTGGCCTGAAAAATCCGCAAGATCCCGGTCGAGGATGTTATTGATTAAAGGATTGTTCTCGATGACCTTAACCCGTGAAGCTCCGTAATGGAGGGCAGCCAAAACGTCTAGTCCGCCTTTGGGTTCGAGGAGGAGAACACGAGGCTGATCCAGAACATAATACGGAAGGGAAGAGGGAAGATAGGATAGGAACAAGAAGGAAGGATCATCGGGTTCTTCCATATGCGTGATGGCGTTGAGTTTTCCCCCATCAACCAACAGGCCGAGTTGGTCAGGAAGACTTTGATTGTACAGGAGACTCAAACCCGGGGCATACCTCACGGCAGGAGAATCGATGATATCAACTCGTGAAATTGCGTTCCATTTGGTGAAAAGTTGCCTGGCGTCTGGATACCGCAGGGAAACGGGCATGGCCTTAAAATCAGAAATGTGGAAGGCGAGCCAGGATGGTCCTGCGGCAAAAAGACAGATTCCCGCTGCCAGCAACAGATAGATCAGGAGTTTGAATCCCAGTGGCTTTTTCGGGCTGAAAAGCCAAGCCGCAACTAGGGCTAATACGCTGAGAATAGGGAAGACGCCCTTATCTCCCTTGGGAAGAAAGATAAAAATAGCAAATAAGGTGCCCATCCCCGCTCCGAGCAGATCGAAGAAATATAGGGTGTTGACCATGCTTGCAGCTCTGGTGATCGCAAAGGAAAGGATGATTCCTGCAAAAAAGAAAGGGATGCTCAATATGACATAATAGAGAAATATGAGGAAGATTTGTGTGGTGTCCCAAGACAGCTTGATGAAGTCGAACGGAACAGCATTACAGATAAGGAAGCTTGCAAAAATGGTCAAGGAGAACAGAATAGCTGAGGATGACAGGAATTTTTCCTCATCTGCATCGAAAAATTTATAAAAAAGAGATAAAAAAGAACCAGCCGATCCGTAGCCGAGAAAAGCAATACTGACCACAAGAAAAGCAAAGTGATATTGCTGCGAAACAGAAAAAAATCGGGTGAGAGATATCTGAAGGCAGAGTGTCGTTGTAGATGTAAAAAAGATTCCGGCCAAAAAACGGATTTTCATCTCGGGATATTCCAGACAAGATGTCCGTCCTGAATATATAATAGGAAACGCAAAAGTTCAAACTTTACTGCTTGGAGCTAGGGTTGCTTTTGGTATAGTCTTATGCTAACTTTACAGACAAACAGAATGATAAAATTCGGCACTTCTGGATGGCGAGCCGTGATGGGGGAAGAGTTCACTTTCCAGAATGTGCGACTTGTCGTTCAAGCGATTGCCAATTATCTTAAGAAAAAATACCCAAAGCAGAAGGTTTCGGTCGTTGTCAATTATGACACCCGTTTTCTCTCCGAGCGGTTTGCCTTTGAGGCCGCAAAAATCCTATCCCATAACATGATTCATGTCTATCTCTCTGATAGGGATGCGCCATCCCAGGCCCAGGCATTGCAGGTAATCCAGAGGAAGGCGCAGGCAGGCATCAATTTTACGGCTTCTTTCAATCCCCCTGAATACAATGGCCTGAAGTTCAACACAGAAACAGGGGCTCCGGCTCTTCCGGAAGTGACGGAGAATATCGAAGAAGAACTAAAACACCTGATGATAGATTACTCCTTTTGTCCCCTTTATCCCAGTGAAGAATATATCGAAAAAATCGATCTCCAGCATGATTATCTTTCTTTTATCCAGGACAAAATAGATTTTGAACTTATCCGGAAATCCAAGATAAAAGTGGCTGTGGATCCGCTCTACGGCACGAGTCGAGAATATCTGGATGAGATATTGGAAGAAAATCATATTCCTGTGGAGGAACTCCATGCGTATATCGATCCCTATTTTGGCGGGATCGCTCCCTCCTGTTCTGAGGAGAACATGAAAGAGCTCAAAGCTTTCGTGAGAGAAAAAAAATGCCAAATAGGAATTGCAACCGATGCGGACGGAGACCGGTTCGGGATTTTGGATGAAAAAGGAAATTTTGTCATACAAAACTTGATCGTTTCTCTTGTCTTGGATTATCTTGTGTCAAAAAAAATGTGGAAGGGAGGCGTAGCGCGTTCTGTGGCCACGACACATCTTGTGGACCGAATAGCGAGAAAATACGATCTTCCTCTTTTCAGGATGCCTGTGGGATTTAAATATATTGCCGACCTCTTTCTGAAAAACAAGATCATTTTCGGAGCTGAAGAAAGCGCTTGTATGGCTATCAAAGACCATCTCCCAGAAAAAGATGGCATTTTTGCTGGTCTCCTGGTTGTGGAGATGATGGCTGCCTTGGGGAAAAACTTGACAGAGTTGATAGCGGATTTATTCAACGAGTACGGGAAGAGAGTAGGACAACAGCAAAGTGTTCCACTGGATTCTAAGAGGGAGAAAAAGCTTGCAAAATTGAAACAAGATCCTCCTGCAAAGCTTGGAACAAGAAAAGTGATAAACTCTAAAAATATCGATGGAATCAAATTGAATTTATCCGAGGATGATTGGATTCTCCTCAGACCATCGGGCACCGAACCTCTTATCCGCTGTTATGCCGAAGCGGGCTCGCAAAAAGAAGTCAGGATCATGATGAAGAATAGCCTGGATTTGTTGAGCTAAAATGAAAAAAGATAAGAGCTCCTCTTCTTTCAAGAAAAAAGCCTTCATCGGGGGAGTGGTTTTTCTTCTGTTTGTTTTGACTGTGGTTTCATTTTTTGGCAAAAAGGGATTGATGGAGATTTACCGAACCCGACGCAAGCAAGAGGTTCTCCTTAAAAAAATTGGGCAACTTGAGGAAAGAAAGGTAAAGCTGGAAAGAGATATCGAGGAACTCAAGAAGAATCCGAAAGCAGTCGAGAAAAAAGCCCGAGAAAAGCTTGGGCTTGTGAAGAAAGGCGAGATCGTCATTATCGATAAAAAATCCCGCTGATCTGAATTTCCATTCCCATTACCCTCGCTCTCCTTGTGATTCTCTTTTCCTTAAAATGAAAAATGGAAGATTTGCTGAAAGATCTGAATCCTGAGCAGAGAAAGGCTGTCACTCATGGAAATGGGCCCCTGATCATCATCGCTGGGGCAGGAACCGGAAAAACGAAAGTTATCACTCATCGCATTGCCTCCCTCATTTCATCCAAGATGGCCAAGCCAGAAGAGATCCTAGCGGTAACATTCACGGAAAAGGCCGCAAACGAGATGGAAGAAAGGGTTGATCTACTGATTCCCTACAGCTATTCCTTCGTTGATATCAGCACCTTCAATTCTTTTGGGGAACAGATTTTGAGGGATTATGGAATCGAAATCGGATATTCACCGGATTTCAAATTGTTAGATGACATCGAACAGGCCATTTTTTTTCGAGAACATCTGTTCCAGTTTCAGCTAGAATATTATCGCCCCCTGAGCTCCCCTACACGGTATATCCAGGATATTTTGTTGGCGATCAAACGATTGAAACAAGAAGATGTTAAACCACTGGAGTATTTGGAATATGCTAACAAACTGGAAAAAGACGCGTTCGATGGAGTGACTAAGGAGACGGCGCTGAAACACAAAGAAATGGCCAGGGTTTTCAAGAATTATCAGGATCGCCTCGGGGCAGAAGGAAAGATTGACTTCGAAGACCAAGTGACCCTGGTTGTCGACCTCTTAAGAAAAAGACCGTCTGTCCTCAAGGTTTTTCAGGACAAATACCAGTTTATCCTTGTGGATGAGTTTCAAGATACAAACTACATCCAGTTTGAGCTGCTCAAGCTTCTTGCGGCCAAACACCGAAACCTGACAGTAGTTGGGGATGATGACCAAAGCATATTTCGGTTTAGGGGGGCTTCACTGGCCAATATTCATAACTTCCGCAAGATATACCCCGACTATAAAAAGGTCGTGTTGAACAAAAACTACCGGTCCACTCAACCCATCCTGGACTCGGCCTATAAGCTCATACAGCAAAACAATCCCTACCGGTTGGAAGTGCAAGAGGAGATCGATAAAACGTTGGAATCCTCTCTCAAGGAAACGGGCAAAAGTATGCACATGTTGACGTTTGACACACTTTCTCATGAGGCAGACAGGGTGGCTGAATTGATAGATGAAAAGGTAAAGGAGGGTTTCCGATGCAGTGATATGGCGATCCTTGTAAGACGGAACGCTGATGCTGATCCCTTTCTCCGTGCTCTGAACATGAAGGGGATTCCCTTCCGGTTTTCGGGCAGTCGTGGTTTATACACTCAAGATGAAGTAAAAATTCTGGTAGCCTTCATAAAAGCATTAACAGATTTTGAAGACAGTAAAAGCCTGTTTTTTCTGGCCCTTTCTGATGTTTATAAGTTGGATCCGTACGATTTAACCCCGTTGACCAACTATGCTGATAAGAGAAATTTTCCGCTTCATCATGTTTTCAAGATGGGCTTCGAAGGAAAGGATCCTGTTGCTATCAGTGCTTCAGCGGAGAAAACAGTCAAGCGGATAGTCGAGGATATGCTGTATTTTATTCGTTATGCCAGGTCCCGAAATGCCGGCCATGTGGTGTATGCCTTCCTTGAAAAGTCAAATCACCTCAAATTTCTTGTGGAGAAAGGAGACCTCTCATCCGAGCTGAAGATTAAAAACATCCGCATCTTCTTCAATAAAATACGAAAATTTTCTGAGCTGGTCGAAGATGATTCC
>DAOWCB010000165.1 GCA_030633795.1 Candidatus Aminicenantota bacterium
TGTCCGTTACACAGGATGTGGAGGAAAAACTCGGCTTTTTTATCGATGGGAGGGAGAGAGATTGACATCCCAAGACTGGCGCCCCATGGGGATCGCCATGGAAGCAGACCCGAATCTCGGCGAGACTGAAGGAGGGCTTCAGGCACCTTATGTTCTCCGGAAAGGTGATGTTTTTTACATGTATTACGGTGATTGGGTCAATATTTGCTTGGCTAAAAGCTCGGACGGAAAAACATTTGCACGACACCTGAATGATGATGGTCTTTCAGGTCTATTTTCGGAAAAACCCGGTTCAAAAAGCCGAGATCCGATGGTTATGGTTTATCGGGAGCTGTATTACATTTATTATACTGCAGTCCTGGAGGGGAAAGGAGCGATCTTCTGCCGGACCTCGACCGACCTTGTCAACTGGGGAGATTCAGTCGTGGTTTCTTCGGGAGGGATCGGAGGAGATGGCCCAGCGGCTGCAGAATGCGCTTTTGTATATTATATGCCACATGATTATGCCTTTTATTTTTTTCGAGCTTACCCTGTTGAAGGGAGCGAGGAATACCGGACCGCCATATACCGCTCCCAAAATCCTTTGGATTTTGGTGTGGATTCAGACGAATATCTCGTTGGAAGTCTGCCCTTCGAAGTTGTGAGAATAATTAAAGACGGGCCGGATTTCTATATGACTTCCTTAAATCCAGACTACGATGGCATCAGGGTTGCCAGAATGAAATGGGTTCCTGCTAAATAATTTGAGCCATCATCCAACCAGCTGTATTGTGGAAATTCGCCACATTGCTGCCGGGAGGAACAAGATTGTCACAAGCCTCCCGCAACTCATCGGACAGAGTCATTTCCAAGACTGGGAGCGAATCCTCGAGGTGTTCCATCGTCTCAGGACCGATCAAAGGAGCGGTGATACCAGGCTGGTCTTTGCACCACAGAAGGCCCAACTGAGCTGACGTGAGACCGGCCTCCTTAGCCAACGCGGAAAACTTCTTCCCCACTTCGATACCCTTAGCCGTTACGCGGTCTGCGTAAAACCCTCCCCGCAATGCGGCCCGTGAATCAGATGGATATTCACTTTCCTTATCATACACACCCGCCAAAATGCCCATGGCGAGGGGCGACCAGGTGATGATTCCCAGACCGAACTTCTGAGCCATCGGGAGCAATTCGTTCTCGATGCGACGGTCTAGGAGGTTGTATGGCGGCTGTTCGGTAGCGATGCGTACATATCCCTTAAATTCACTGAGAAGGATCGCTTCCATCACGGCCCATGCGGGATGGGTCGAGAGACCGACATAGCGGATTTTACCCTGATGCACCAAATCCGTCACTGCGCTTAAAGTCTCTTCGATGTGCACTTCCAAATCCTGCCGATGGATCTGGTAAAGATCGAGATAGTCTGTCTGAAAGCGTTTCAAGGAGCCTTCAACCGCTCGCATCATGTTCAAGCGTGTGGGACCGCTCTGGTTCGGACCCATTTCAGGGACGAATTCGTCAAGTGTCAACCCAGGTCTACGCTGCCCATGATCACACTTGGTGGCAAGAAGAACCGAGTGCCGCAAACCGTTCTCCTTCAGCGTCCGACCGATGATACGTTCACCCTCTCCCTCTGCATAGGAATCTCCCGTGTCGAAAAGGTTGATCCCAGCTTCTATGGCGCGGTTCATCATCGCTGCACATTCTTTTTCCGGGATCGGGTCTGCAAAACAGTCTGTTCCAAAACAAAGGGGTGAGACCGCTACACCCGTTCGCCCTAAATTTCGATATTCCATAATTTACCTCCGAATAGATATTTTCTTTTTTGATTTTAAATCCTTTATGATCCCTGAATGACTCCAATCCTTGATTGTCCCCCACTGAAAATTCTGGTCAGTAAAACCAACAATCTTTATGCCTATCTCTTTTTCGCATTTTAAAAATGTTTGAATGGAATCATAGGTCACACCATTCAGTGATTCTATTTCAAGCCATCGATTTTTTTCCACTTCAAGGAAGATATGATATTTTTCCTTATCATAAAGCGCTTTAGCTTTCCTAATTCTGTGAACTTCCACAACACCTCCTATCTTTCACTCCACCTTTCCCAAAACCAGTGCCAGCAAAGCCTTCCTCACCGTTACTCCGTTGCCTGCCTGTTCGAAATAAATCGCATGTTTTGTTTCATCCAATTCAGGACTTATCTCGCCCACTCTAGGCAAGGGATGCATAATTTTCAAATCCCCCTTTATATGGCTCAACAGCGACCGATCCAATCGATAGGCATTTTTGTATTTTTCATATTCCATCGGATCTGGGAATCTCTCTTGTTGGATCCTTGTGACATAAAGGATATCCAAGTTTTTACTAACCGCAAATACATCATCTGTCTGATAACACTTGATCCCCACCTCCTTGAGATCTTTTAGGTAATGATCCGGCATTTGCAGCGCGTCTGGGGCAATGAAATACAGATCCACTTTCCAATAACTCAAAGCTATGGCTAAACTGTGGACTGTCCGCCCGTATTTCAGGTCCCCCAAAAATCCGATCTTCAAGCCATCTATATTTTTTTTCGCTTTCTGAATCGTGTATAAATCAAGGAGCGTCTGAGTGGGATGCTGATTTGCTCCATCGCCGCCATTGATGACCGGAATAGATGTCGTCGCCTCTGCAGCCAACCTTGCAGACCCCTCTATGGGAGTTCTGATAACAATAACATCACTATACCGCTCAGCCATTTTGGCAGTATCCCAAATCGTTTCTCCCTTTTTAACCGAAGAGACCTTTTCATCTGAAAATCCTATGATTTTACCACCTAATCGACACATCGCACTCTCAAAGCTTAATCGAGTTCGTGTCGAGGGTTCAAAAAACAAGGTCGCCAATATTTTGCCCGCAAGCAGCTGAGGTTTATCCCCCTCCATCTCTTTTGAAACTTTCAGGACATGGAGCAAATCTTCTTTTGTAAAATCTCGAATCGAAACGATATCTCGCCCTTTAAAGGTCATTTTGATCCCCTTTCAAGAATGGTTGAATATTGGCATATCAAACTTCTATATATCATTGCAAAAGGGATTAAGCAACTAAAGAGTTATGGTCGTACCACTCGAATCCTTTACGGCAGAACTTGCAGATAGCAGGGATCCGATAATGCTTCTTTCTCCGCCATTCTCCAAAAATCTTACTCCTGCTTCGATCTTTGGCTTCATGCTCCCCTCTTTAAAATGTCCTTGTTCAAGATATCTTTTAGCTTCTTCAAGGCTCATCCTGTCGATCCATTTTTGATCGGACGTATTGTAATTCAGGGCGACCTTTTCGATATCAGTGAGAATCAACAGGATCTCGGCATTGATATCTATCCCAAGACAACAGGCGGACAAATCTTTGTCGATCACTGCCTCGATTCCGATTAGTTCCTTGCCCTTTTTTATCACAGGGATCCCCCCGCCTCCGGCGGCAATCACAATGCAACCATCGGCGATGCTTTTCTTAATTATTTCTTTTTCGACAATACTGATTGGCCTTGGAGAAGGGATAACTCTCCTCCATCTCCGATTACTGTCTTCCTTCATCACAAAAGAAGTTTTCTGCCCGAGCAAGTCCGCCTCTCTCTTGTTGTGGAAGGGGCCAATGGGTTTAGTTGGATTCTTGAAGGCTGGATCATCGGATTCAACCAACACCTGTGTAATAAACGTGACTACGGGAATATGGATATCATTCTTTGCTAGTTCATTTTGCATCTCTTGCTGGATGAAGTATCCGATCAAACCCTGAGATTCAGCAGAACAGACATCGAAAGGCATGGGAGGAACAACTTCCCCAGCCAAGCTGTTTTGGATGTAGAGGTTTCCAACTTGGGGACCATTCCCATGGGTAATCACCACTCTGTAGCCTTCTTTAATCAGATTCACAATCTCAGCGACTGCTTTCTGTACATTGGAGAGCTGCTCTCTGTAGGTTCCCTCTTCATCCGCCTGTAAAATGGCGTTTCCACCAAGGGCAACGACTAATGTTTTATTTTTCATTGTTAGAAATGATAATTCGATCTTCCCCATCCACTTCTTTCAGTTTGACGAGTACTACCGAACCGGAATCTGCTTCAATCTTTTTTCCAACATAGTCTGGCTGGATGGGAAGTTCCCTTCCTCCTTTATCGATCAGTACAGCAAGTTGGATGGACCGAGGCCTACCAGAATCGATGATGACATCGATGGCTGCTCGGATCGTTCTTCCCGTGGAAATAACATCGTCCACAAGCACAACATTTTTGTCCGCCACATCAAACCGAATTTCATTTTTCAAAACGTATTTATAGGCCTTCAACTGAACATCATCCCGGTAAAAAGTGATGTCAATAGCATATATCTCGATCTTTTTCTTCTCTTTTGATTCAATTCTTTGAGCGATCTTTTTGGCCAGGACATCCCCTCTTTTCTTGATTCCTATAATGATGAGTGAGGAAGGATCGGTGTTTTTTGCGAGAATTTCGTCAGATATCCGAGACAAGATTTTCTCGATGTCATCCATATCTAATATTTGTTTTTCCATGATAGCTCTGCTAATAAGAACCGGCAAATGGATCAATCAAAAGCGTATCAGTTGAGAGATAATCTTGTTTACCTTGATAA
>DAOWCB010000077.1 GCA_030633795.1 Candidatus Aminicenantota bacterium
TGACAGGGCTTTTTGTCTTGGGTTTCGTGTTCAACAAACCGTTTACTCTGGTCCTGGTCAATAAGATGCTCCTGGGATTTTGGCCCCATTGGCAGCCCCATCTCTATTCTTACATTCTCGTCGCCGGAATTCTGTTCATCACTTTCGTGGACAAAAAAAATCCTTACTGCGAATGGTTCTGTCCCTTCGGATCTGCCCAGGAATGTCTGGCAGTGATTGGGGGCGGAAAAAAACGCCCTCCCAAGAATGTCCACGCTGCTCTGCGGTGGTTCCAGAGGACATTAGCCCTTGGCGCGATTGTAATCGCTCTTCTTTACCGCAACCCGAGCATCTCCAGCTACGAGGTTTTCGGCGCCTTTTTCCACCTGATCGGGACCAACTTTCATTTTATACTGTTGGGAATTGTGCTTGTTGTGGCGCTTTTCATTCGCAGGCCTTGGTGCAGCTATCTCTGTCCCCTCAGACCGGTTACAGACTTCATTCGGCTCGTGCGGAATTGGATTCGAGACCTCTGGATGGGTCTCCGCCCAAAGACAGCTTAGGGATAAATATATAGAATGATGGATAGGGTAATTTCGTTATGATGTTAGCCGTTGTCGTCATTTATCTAACATTAACCGTCGGGATAAGTCTATATCTCAGCAAGCGGGTCAAAACCACCACAGATTTTCTGATAGCCGGAAGAAGGCTAGGATTGCTCCTTACAACATCCACTTTGGCCGCCATCCAGTTGGGCGCTGGTGTGATCTTGGGGGGTGCTGAATTGGGTGCGCAAAGCGGCGTTTGGCCCGGAATGTGGTATGGGATCGGGTGCGGCGGCGGATTGATCCTGGCCGGACTCCTCGTGGCATCCAAACTGAGAAGGCAAGGCGGTTATGTCCCCCTGGATTTTTTCGCTGCTCGTTACGGAGAAAAAAAATGGGTTCGATTCTGGGGATGGCTCTCCAATATCCCGAGCCTCCTCGGTATTTTTGTTGCCCAGGTGATGGCAGCAGGAACCATCTTTTCCCTATTCGGGGTCGATTATAAAACAGGGATCATCATCAGCGGTGTTGTGATCATGCTCTACAGTGTTTTGGGAGGAATGATCAGTGTTGCTGTCGTAAATTTTTTACAGCTGGGCATAATCATCCTAGGAATTCCCCTTGTGGCAGTCATGTCCTTGCTGAAATCGGGAGACACTTTTTCCGAAACCGCAGCCCGAACGCTCTCCACTCCGTTCATTCCCTCCGGCATGCTTTCCCAAGCCGTGTTCATCATAGTCCCATTCTTCCTGGCCATATCCGTTTCTTACGATGCCTTTATGAGATACCAGTCAGCAAAATCTGAATGGGTGGCAAAATGGGGATGCATCCTGGGTGGGATCATCGTGATCCTGATCAGTTTTTGTGTGGGGATTGTGGGAACAACCGGCAAGGCCATTTTTCCCACTCTTGAAAATGCAGAGGTTCTGCCCAAAATGATTCAAGCAACTCTTCCGCCTGTGCTGGCCGGTCTCGTCGTTTCCGCCCTTCTTGCTGCAGCCATGTCGACAGGTAATTGCCTGCTCATCTCACTGGCAGGGTGTTTTTCGAGAGATTTGTACAACAAAGTATTCCATCCCTCTGTGAAGCTCGACGAATTGAAACACTCCAAAACCTTATCAAGAATAGTCATTGTAGGGATGCTTATCATTGGGGTAGCCATAGCCTTTTACGCCAAGGGAATTTTGTACACGATCATCATTTTTAATTATCCTTACATGGCAAGCCTTCTCGTTCCACTTCTGGGCGGTGTACTCTGGAAGAGAGCAACGACCAAAGGGGCCATTGCAGCCATTTTTGTGGGGGGCGCAATAGGCATAGCCTCCTTTGTGGCCGGAGTTCCGGGACCTTTGCAGGGCCTGTTCAACATCGACCTGGGCCTGCTCATAGCTTATGCTGTTTCCACTATTGTTTTTGTGTCGGTCAGCCTGGCAACCTCAGATCAGGGCTCTGGTACAATCCAAAAAAGTCATAGTGTTTGAAACGTCTGGTACAATAGATTAATATTCGAAGGAAAGAGAGCGAAGGTGAAAGATAATTCATGTCAATGCCTGAAATGGCCCTATCCCCTTTTGTATGACAAAGTCCAAAAAGTGACCACGGATGTTTTGATCCTCGGCGGAGGAATCGCAGGCTGTTGGGCTGCCATCGCTGCAGCTAAAAAAGGTGTTCGAGTAGCCCTCGTAGAAAAAGGGGCAACCATCCGAAGTGGAGCCGGCGGTTCAGGATGCGACCACTGGGAATCGGCCGCCACAAACCCGTGTTCCCGCATATCACCAGAGGAACTCACCCAGGCCATGATCAAAGCCCACCACGGCTACAACAACGGGATCTCTCATTACATCGAATGCCGCGAAGGCTATGACCGGCTATTGGACCTGGAAAGATTTGGCGGGAAGATCCGGGACACCGAGGATGAGTTCCTAGAGGCTGAGTTTCGGGATGAAAAAACCAAATTTTTATTTGCCTATGACTATGAAAATAAATTCACCCTTCGTGTCTGGGGGACAACATTCAAGCCTGCTCTTACCAAAGAATGCCGGCGTTTGGGAGTCAAAATATTCGACCGGACTATGGCCACTTCCCTTTTAACGGAAGGGGGCAAACAAGGGGCAAAAATTGTGGGTGCGACTGGAGTCAACGGCCGCACCGGGGAATTTATCACTTTTCAGGCCAAGGCCACAGTCCTCTGCATGTCTCGACCCACGCGGATCTGGCTGTTCTCTCCGGGACTTCCGGGAATATCCGAGTTCCGGCCGCCCCAGTGCACGGGCGACGGCCATGCTATGGGATGGAACGCGGGTGCGGAATTTGCGATGATGGAAAAATCGGTGAAGGGGGAATGGTCGGGCTTGCGCAGTTTTCCACCTTATGGAACGGGAAACACCCACAACACCTGGTATGCCTGCAACATGGTCGATGCCGATGGCAGAGAGATTCCCTGGGCGGATAGAGACGGACGAACCCTCACGGACATTTCTCTGCGGTACCGACCTTCACTAGGACAAAAGCTCTTTTTGAAGGGTGGGGGCGAATCGGATATTCCTACCTATGAATTCCAGGGGCCGGATATTCTCCCGTTAGAAGAGCTTTTAGCGAAAGGCTTCAAACTGCCTTTTTATGCGGATCTGACCGGTATGCCGGAACAGGAACGAAAGGCAATTTGGGGCTTAATGGTCGGGGAGGAAGGAAAAACAAAAATCCCCATACTGAAGACCTACACCGAAGCCGGTTTCGATCCAAAAAAACATCTGATTCAAAGTTACGGTGACGGGTGGAGATCAGGGGGATTTCTTCCCCAGGAACGGCAGCTTTTTGGCCTGCCCGGTGGCATGGTTAATGACTGGAATTTGAAGACAAACCTGGAAGGACTTTATGCAGCCGGGGATCAGCTTCTTGCCTCGAACTGTCATGGGCATGCCGCCGCTACCGGACACTACGCCGGCCGGCACGCCGCCGATTATACAAAGGAGGGGGCTGTTTCAAAGATCGATAGCAATCAGGCGAAAAAGGAACGCATCAGGATTTATGCGCCGCTAAAAGGAGATGGCAGGATCGGGTGGAAAGAAATGAACATGCGCATAACCAGACTCATGCAACATTATTGTGGGGAGATCAAGACCGAAGAACTCCTGACAACCGGATTGGGCTTGTTGAAGAACATTCAGAAATTAGAGGTTCCTCAGATCTCTGCGCAAAATCCGCATGAGTTGGTCCGCACATTGGAGGTTCTGAATATCCTCACCAATGCAGAAATCATCCTGAATGCCTGTATGGCCCGCAAAGCAAGCTCAAAACCCCTTCATTTCCGCAGGTCAGATTATCCAGAAATGGATCCGCCTGACTGGAAAAAGTTCATCACGATAAAACTTGAGAAAAACAAAGTCGAAATCGGTGAAAAACCATTGGATTATTATGGACAACTAAAGGAAAAATACGAATCCCACAACTCAGACTATTTGGAAGAACACGGCTCATGAAGGGCAAAAAGATTTTTATCCATCCAGAGACTGCCGCGCTAAAACCGCTTTCGTTTAACATTGAGTTATGCGACGGCTGCAACAGATGTGTTGAGGTGTGCCAGGTCGACATCCTTGTTCCCCATCCAAATAAAGGAAACCCTCCCGTGGTGGTCTACCCTGGGGAGTGTTGGTATGGCGGTTGTTGTGTAGCGATCTGTCCCAAACCGGGGGCAATAAAATTAAACACGCCTTTGATGAATCGCGTGTACTGGAAAGAAAAGGCTTAACCATGATGTAGGGGACCGATGGAACAAACAAAAACAAAAAAGGAGTGGCTAGCACTTGAAACCTCAATCGCAGAGGATTTTTCGGAATATTGGGGCGGGGACTGGGGGTGCGACTCCGAAGTGGGGACATTAAGAGCCGTGCTTCTAAGGCGGCCGGGAAAAGAGATCGAAGGTGTCGAGGATCCCGAATCGTGCCGGTGGCTGGATGTTATGGATGCTAAGATCGCCAGAGAGCAACACGATGCTTTGGCCGATCTTTACCGGTCTCAAGGTGTCAAAGTCTATTATGTGGAAAAGATGCGCGACGACAGGCCCAATGCCCTTTTCATGAGGGATAATGTGCTGATGACACCCCAGGGTGCCATCGTCGGAAGACAGGCCATGGCTTGTCGAAGGGGTGAGGAAAGATATGCGGCAGAAGCTTTGGCATTGTTGGGAGTTCCGATCGTCAGGACTATTTCCGGGAGGGGGATTTTTGAGACCGCTTGCTGCCTCTGGGTAGATGCCGAAACCGTCATCCTCGGAACGGGAAACCGTGCCAACAAGGAAGGAGCACAGCAGGTCGAGCAAATTTTAGGCTCGATGGGGGTGGAGCATTTTCTCGCTCTTCAAATTCCGTACGGTTATGCCCACATCGACAGTATTATCAGCTTTGTCGAAGAAAAAACAGCGGTGTTCGATCCGGCCCGCCTTCCCTGGGATGTGTGGACAGATCTCAAAAAGAGAGGTTTCAAACTTCTTGAAGCGCCATCTCCTCACGAAACGCAGGAGCTGGCCCTCAATTTTGTCACTCTGGCTCGCGGTTCTGTTGTGATGGCTGCGGGATATCCGGTCACAAAACAATTCCTGGAGGATCACCGCATTCATGTTATCGAAGTGGAGATTGCGGAACTTCGCAAGGGTTGGGGTTCTCTTCACTGCATGACTGCTATTCTCAGAAGGGATCCTATCGGCCGGCTGGATTAAGAGCTGTTTTTCTTTTTCCACATAAAATAAACAGGGATGCCGACAATCATCAGAGCCACTCCTGCTAAGGATTCGACCGGTCTTCTGACAAGAGTGTTCAGCAAGATTCCTGAAAGGGCCACGATAAAGATCAACGGGACCACAGGATAGCCCCAAGCTTTGTAAGGTCGAGGAAGATCTGGGCGTTTTTTTCGGAGGGTGAATATTGCGGCCGCCGCCAGAACCCAAAACAGGATGCCGGCAAACATGGCAAAGGTGAACAACTGCTCAAAAGTGCCGGTTAATGCGAGAAGGGAGGCCCAGATCGCCTGAAGGACAAGGGAGAAGCCTGGCGTTTTGAAACGGGGATGCACGCCCCCTACCTTTTTAAAGAACAACCCATCCCGGGCCATGGCGTAGTAGACGCGGGGCCCAACAAAAATGCATCCGTTTAATGCACCTAGGATGGAAATGAGAATCATGGCAGAGATAACTCCTGCCGCCGTGGCCCCGAAAAGGGAGGAGGAAGCCCTCTCGGCCACCGTAACAATTCCCTTCATTTCCCCAACCGGGAGGGCGAGGAAATAGATGACATTGGTGAAAAAGTAAAGGAGGATTATGCCTAATGTGCCCATGATCAGGGCGAATTTCAGGTTGCGTTTGGGATTGGTTATCTCTCCGGCGACATAGTTGATGTTGTTCCACCCGTCGAACGCCCAGAAAACAGACACAAAAGCTAGCCCGAACCCGGTCAAAAGCTGGGCGAAACTCCATCCTTCCGGATTGATGGACAAATCGATCGAAGCCCCTCTGGCAAAAGCAAATCCAAAAATGACAAAAAACAGGATGGTCCCGATCTTGATGACGGTCAGGACATTCTGGATTGTCTTGCCGAAAGTGACTCCGACATAGTTGACAGCAGAAAGAAGAATGATCACTGCAACAGCAACCAGTTGGCCTCTGGATAACGTGTAAGTGTAACTTCCCAACTTGGAAGAAAAGACAATTTCTTTGGTAGATAAAAAAGGAAAAAAGGAGCCGAAGTACTCGGCGAAAGCCACTCCGAGGGCCGCGATGGATCCTGTCATGTTGACCAGAAACATTTTCCATCCGAAAAGAAATCCGTACAGCTGGCCGTACGCTTCCCGGAGATAGACATATTGCCCGCCGGCTTCTGGTAAGGAAACCCCGAGTTCGGCGTAAGTCAGCGCGCCTGCCAAAATCAAGAGGCCTCCCAGAAGCCAGACAAGCAAAATCATCGGTGCCGAGGGGACCGCCTGCGCCATGATCCCGGTCGTCAGGAATATTCCCGAGCCTATGACAATCCCCATCATCATCATGGTGGAATCGAAGAGCCCGAGCTGCCGGATAAGTCTATCTTTCACCGCTTCTTATTCATAACGAATTTCCCCGCTTTTCTCAAGCCAATTCGGGGACAGGTACCTAATTTTTATTAATCCCCCTTTTGTTGCTTTTGTGTAGCA
>DAOWCB010000199.1 GCA_030633795.1 Candidatus Aminicenantota bacterium
ACCACCATCCACGCTTACACGCTGGACCAAAAGATTCTGGATGCTCCTCATAAAGATCTTCGCAGAGCTCGGGCAGCGGCTGTCTCTCAAATTCCCACGTCAACCGGCGCTGCTAAAGCAGTCGGATTGGTCATGCCTGATCTCAAGGGCAAAATCGACGGAATCGCCATCCGCATCCCTACAGCCAATGTCTCCCTTGTCGATCTAGTTGCCCTACTAAAGACAAACACCAGCGCCGACGAAGTCAACCAAGCTTTTAGGGCGGCCGCTGAAGGGGAGCTGAAAGGAATTCTCCAGTATTGTGAGGAACCTTTGGTTTCTGTCGACTTTATGGCCAATCCCCACTCTTCGATCGTGGATTCGCTTTTCACACGCGTGACAGACGGCAACCTGGTCAAAGTCCTGTCCTGGTACGACAACGAGTGGGGCTATTCCTGCCGGCTCGTCGACCTCATCAAATTCATCTCCAGGTAAAAAGCCATGCTGTATGTCAAAGACCTGGATGTCCAGGGGAAAAAAATCTTTCTGCGTGTGGACTTCAATGTTCCTCTCGACAAAGAGCAAAACATCAAGGATGACACACGCATCAAGGCCACTCTGCCTACGCTGAATCACCTCCTGGAGCACGGAGCCAAGGTTATCGTGGCATCGCATTTGGGACGGCCCAAAGAAGAGTTTAATCCCGAGTTCAGCACAAGGCCTGTGGCCGAAAGACTTGCCAAACTGATCCCCCAAAAAGTTTTACATGCTCCCGATGTTGTCGGTCATGAAGTCGAATCGAAAAAAACTCAGCTCAAGGAAAGCCAGGTGCTTCTGCTGGAAAACCTCAGGTTCTACCCTGGTGAGAAAGGAAATAATCTCTCGTTTGCCCAACAGCTGGCCCATGATATCGATTATTATGTAAACGATGCTTTTGGCGTATGCCACAGATCCCATGCATCCATTGTGGGCATCCCTCAATATGTCCAAAAATCAGCAGCCGGTTTCCTGGTCGCCAAAGAGGTAGAATACCTCAGCAAAGCAATCCTCTCCCCTAAAAAACCATATGTCTTCATCCTCGGAGGAGCAAAGGTATCGGACAAGATACCGGTGATTGAGAGGCTACTTCACAAAACCGATAACATATTGATCGGAGGGGCTATAGCGTACACCTTCTTTTCCGCACAAGGATTCGGTGTGGGCCGCTCCCTTGTGGAAGAAGACCAAAAGGATCTCGCCTTAAGCCTGCTGGACAAAGCCAAGTCCAAAGGCATGAATTTCCTTCTCCCACAAGATCACATCGCGGCAGCAGCTATCGATCCCGGCGCTAAAAAACATATCATACAAGAATTCCCGATCCCCAAGGACCTGATGGCCCTGGATATCGGTCCTCAGACCATCGAAAAATATAAAGATATTATAAAGACCGCAAAAACTATCTTCTGGAACGGGCCAATGGGTGTTTTTGAGATCGACCAGTTTGGAAAAGGCACAGAAGAGATGGCAAAAGCTGTAGCAAACACCGAGGCGATCTCCATCATTGGAGGAGGAGATTCTGTAGCGGCGGTACTCAAAGTTGGAGTCAGCGAAAAAATATCCCATATATCCACAGGCGGCGGAGCGTCCCTGGAGTATATCGCGAAGGAAACGCTGCCTGGACTGGAAGCTTTAACGGAGAAATAATATGAATTTTACGCACGAAAAACCTTTCATTGCCGGAAACTGGAAAATGTTCAAGACCGTTCCTGAGGCCGTGGAAATGGTTCAAAAACTTCATGAAGCCAGTTTGGGATTGGAAAAAGCTCAGTTTGTCGTTGTCCCGCCCTTCACAGCTCTCTACGAAGTCAGCCGGGCGCTCCAAGGCTCTCCTGTTCAGGTAGGAGCGCAGAATATGTACTGGGAGGAGCAAGGGGCCTTTACAGGAGAAGTGTCAGCTCCGATGCTCAAGGATATCGGCTGCATTTATGTAGTCATCGGGCATTCGGAAAGACGGCAGTATTTCGGTGAGACCAACGAAACGGTCAACAATAAAATCAAAGCCGCTCTCAACCATGGCCTGGTTCCCATCATGTGTATTGGTGAGTCTCTCGAAGAGAGAGAAAACGGCAACACCATAACCAAAGTTCAGTCGCAAATAATAGAAGGATTGAAAGGGCTCGAGGCCGAAAAAGTCCGCCAGATCATCATCGCCTACGAACCCATCTGGGCCATCGGCACTGGTCTGACAGCCACCCCAGATCAGGCCCAAGAAGTGCACCGTTTCATCCGATCGAACCTCGCAGAAAAGCATGGAAATGATGTGGCTTCCTGTGCTATAATCCTGTACGGCGGTTCGGTCAAACCGGAAAACTCCTATTCCCTATTGAAGGAGAAAGATATAAACGGAGCCTTGGTTGGAGGCGCATCGCTAAAAGCGGAATCTTTCGCAGAGATCGCTAAAAAAGCCATAAAAGCGTACGAGGAAAAATGAGTTCATTACTTCTTATCATCCACATCATAGTTTGCCTTACATTGATACTTGCCATTCTGCTTCAATCTGGAAAATCAGCCGATTTAGCCGGAGCTTTCGGAGGAATGGGAAGCCAGTCGGTCTTCGGACCTCGAGGAGTCGCGACGATTCTCTCGAAGGTAGCCACGGTATGCGCAATTCTTTTCATGATTACTTCGTTGGCACTCTGGATTCTCTCCGCCAAAGGAGATAGATCGGTCCTAAGCGGAGAAGAAGCTCCGGTGGAACAGAAAGCGGCTGTTACGGAACCTGAGAAAATAGAAGGCGAAGAAATCAAAGTCCCGGAAGGAACGGACCAGCAGGAGACAGACGCGAAAAAGCAGGGCGAAGAGATAAAAAAGCAAGAATCAGATTTAAAAAAATAACCCACAAATCCTCATTTTTGCCGAAGTGGTGGAATTTGGTAGACACGCATGGTTGAGGGCCATGTGAGCGTAATTGCTCGTGGGGGTTCGAGTCCCCCCTTCGGCATTATCACTCTTTTATTACCAATAATTTTAGCATATTTTTATACTTTCTATCCTATCCAGTTTTCAATTTTCAAGCGGGGGATACCCTGAAAATGACGGACATTCCCGGAGACAAGAATAAAACCATACTGGAGGGCGATAGAAGCGATTCTTAGATCGGGCTCGCTTTTAACGATCCCTTTTTTCTCCAGTTTTACTTTAAGCTTCCCATAAACCTGAGCACTTTTTTCATCGAAGGGAAGAATCATGACATTCGGGAAGACCGTATTTTCAAAAGCCGTTAGAATGATATCCTTGTTCGGTGACCGATGCGCACCATAATAGATTTCTGCCGAATTGATTGAAGTCGTGTATTGAAAATCTGAAGATAGGCTGCTGAGCCTCTCAAGGAGCCGGGGTGATGGACGGCTCTTGACGATATTGCTCAGAGTGTCCGTATCTAAGATATACATCAGAGAGGAACCCGGCGGGATTTTTCTTTTTCCCTCTTTTCATAAATCGATTCGGTCATCCTGTCGATTTCCTTATCAAAACCAGCTAAAACGCCTTTAGCCATGATGAGACCTTTTTTATCCTGGTTTTTCAGTCTTTCATATTCCTCGATGGGCAATATGACAACCGCGGGTTTTCCTTTTCGTGTTATTGAAATTTTTTCTTTCAAGACACAAATCTGGTTGACGAGCTCAGAAAGTTTGGCCTTGGCTTCTGTTATCGTAACGACTTCTTTCATGGAATTCTCCCTTGATAATATAGTCTAATAGACTAGAAAAGTCAAGCTGACGCCTTTCTGTTTTTTTTAACTGATCTTGTGTTATTTGGCTGCGTTTATCCGATAGAATGACGTATAGGCACCTGAGATATTCTCATTCCCAGACCTTATTAATATTAATTTAAGAGGTCTGCTTATTTGGATTGTGTTTGGAAGGCCTCAACAGCCTGTTGTTCTGTCAAGCGGACTTTATAGTCCCATGCTGCAGCCCAGGATTTCTACATGGGCGTTAAATAGCACCAAACAAGGCCATCCGCCACAGCGCCAGTTATCTAGCTAATCCTTAGCCAACGGATCTCACTTTTCATTCACTACTCCCTTCTCTGAGAAAAGCCCGTTCTCAAGCAGGTCAATGACGGCCTCAAA
>DAOWCB010000046.1 GCA_030633795.1 Candidatus Aminicenantota bacterium
GAAGCCTGATCCATCCGATAGCCCCTGTTTTGACAGAAAGCAAGAACATAGAACCCAGCGCATGTGGCAACAGATCCCAAAAAAAGGTCAAACGGCTGGGGTGCCGTTCCCTCGCCGCCAGCATAGACGGGTTGGTCTGTTTTCATCAGGAAACCTTTGTACTCGGCATCCACACGCTTTCCCCCAGGAAAAGTGATCTTTATATCCTCCATGTATTCGCTCCTTTGGAAAATATGGCAAGCAGAAGTCTTCTATCCCCCTCTGTTATGCTAAGCCTTCCAAATAGATCATAAATTATCTCTGTTGTGTGTTTTTTGTTCGTTTTATGGATAAATCCTATCTCCTCCAACTTGCCAAGAATGATTTCGATGCATTCCACCTGTTTTTTCTGCGGGAGAGGCTTTTCAAGATCGTGTTCATCAGACCTGTGAGGAGTATGCGCGTAGATACAGAACAGAGTGAGGAGAACAGCTGAAGCAAGATTGAATGAAGGCTGTCTGGTCGCTTGCGGGATAG
This sequence comes from Candidatus Aminicenantota bacterium, assembly GCA_030633795.1. GTDB lineage: Bacteria > Acidobacteriota > Aminicenantia > Aminicenantales > Aminicenantaceae. Next base: position 517 of record DAOWCB010000046.1, read on the forward strand.
CGAACCGGAAATTGGAGTATTTCAATTCCTCTGACGTAAGGCCGGTGCGCTCGTTCCCGAATAGGAACCCCACTTTAGTTGAATCGGAAAAGAGAGCCATTTTTTCCACCGCATCCTCGAGGGAAACATGAGAAAAACTTTTTCGCTTTTTCGATGTGGCGGCGAAGACCACCTCGAGGTCCGCCGTGGCTTCTTCCAACCTGTCATAGATCTGAGCGGTGTCGAGTATTTCCCCGGCATGGACGGCTGTTCTAAAGGATTCATTCTCGATGCCAGAAACTCCCACCAATCGCAATTTTTCAAATCCTGTGTTTTTCATGTTGCGGGCGACAAGACCGATATTTGCGGGATGCTCAGGCCTCACTAGCACAACAGTAATATTTGATTTCATGCCAGTCATTATAAATGAGGCTCAATTAAAAAATCGACCGCGTAATTTAAAACTTTCCGGTGGAGCCGAACCCTCCTTCCCCTCTTGATGTATTGTCAAGGTCTTCCGCTTCAACGACGCAGACCATCGTGATGGGCTGAACGAGCATTTGAGCAATTTTCATTCCTTTATCTATGGCAAACGGCTTATCGCTCAAATTGATCATTACCACCTTGACTTCTCCTCTGTATCCTGAATCGATCACACCAGCAAGCCGGTGAACGCCCTTCAACGACACTCCGCTTTTGTCCCAAATAAGGCCCACATAGCCATCAGGGATGGCCACCTTTACTCCGGAGGGGATGGCTTCGACCTGTCCCTTTTCCAAAACAAAATCAATGGATGAGAATAAATCTAGCCCGGCATCCCCTGTGTGCCCGTATTGGGGAAGCTTGGCGTCCATCCGTACTTTTTTTACTTTAAGCTCCATATCTTATGCCTCTTCAATTCTGACTTCCGAAAAAAATCCCTCGACACTTTGGCCCAGCGCCCGCATTTCCTCTCTTTTGAAAGGTTTCAATCGTTCACAAGCCGGGTCTAAGGTGTTCTCAGGCACAAACTGTTGGATCTGAAAAACCCTTGCCCCCTGCAGCATCCGGCCTATTTCCTTCATGCCTGCCTCATCGATCAACCCAGGAACCGCGGTTATCCGGAACATATAATCCACTCCAGAATGTTTGATAATATCGATGCTCTTCCGGATATTTTTCACATCAACAACAGTCCTCGTGACTTTCTCGTATTCCTCCAGCGGTGCTTTCACGTCCATGGCAATCGAATCCACCAGATTTTTCGCGATCAAATCCTCGAGCCTGGACGGAAAGGAACCATTAGTATCCAACTTCACCAATAACTCCCGTTCCTTCAAAAGAAACAAAAAATCCGCTAAATCCGGATGGAGTAAGGGTTCTCCTCCTGTGATACAAATGCCCTCCAGCCAGTCCTTCCTGGAATCCAAAAAATCTGTGATATAGTCCATCGGAAAAGTCGGGAGATCATCCGGATTCAGCACCAGCTCAGCATTGTGACAAAAGGGACACCGGAAATTACAGGATCCGAGAAACACGGAAGAGGAGATGACTCCGGGGTAGTCTCTCGGGGAAAACTTTTCTAAGCCTTTGATTTCAACCAATCCCCCAGTTCCTCCTGAGTATTCAAAATGGCGAGGACTTCTCCAGCCTCTTGGAGAACCAAGGTTGGAAGGATAATTCCCCCCTTTTCATCCCTTTTCAGAATTTGCAAGAACTCTCGAATTTTCAGCTTGTTTTCTTTTTGACTCAGATTGTATTCAGCCCCCTCTAATTCTGTCTCCGCAAGGACCTTCTTGATAGCTTCGCATTTTTCGCAGTTGGGATAGGTAAACAGGAAGTATTCCATCGGGATTTCTCTTATCCTGTGACTTCGAAGAGAGTTCTCTCCCTGAACTCTTGCTGTTTTCCGTCATTCCATGTGGCAATCGGCCGCAAATAGCCGACTATCCGGGAATAAATCTCTGTTGGCCTGTTGCATTCGGGACACTCCGTGACCTTCCCTTTTATGAATTGGTGATCCGCACATACGCTGAAGGTGGGCGTGATGCTGAAATACGGAAGTCCTGTTTCGGAAATCTTCCGGACCAACTTCTTGCACGTTCCACTGTCTATGGATTCGGGGAGGAAGGCATGGAAAATGGTTCCCCCGGTATAGAGGGGCTGGATGTCTTTCTGATGTTCGATGGCCTCAAAAACATCCCGTGTGGCATCGACATTGAGCTGGGTGGAATTGGTGAGGAAAGGAAATTTTTCCGTCCCTGAAGTGATGATGCTGTTGTATTTTTGCCGGTCCAGCCTGGCCAGCCGGTAAGAGGTCGACTCGGCCGGCGTGGCCTCGAGGTTGTAAAGATTCCCGGTTTCTTCCTGGAAGTCCTGCATGGTTTCTCTCATAAACTTCAGCACTTCTATAGTGAACTCTTTTCCCTCTTTTGTATCGATTCCTTTTCCGAGAAAGTTCAAGCAGTTCTCATTCATCCCCAAAATGCCGATAGTCGAGAAGTGATTGTCGAAGTGACCGAGATAAACCAACGTATAGGGCATCATTCCTTTCTCCAGCATGTTGTTCACCACTTCCCGCTTGGTTTCGAGGGATTCCTTGGCCAGAACCATCATATTCTTCAGCCGGGTGAAATAGTCTTCCCTTGAACTGGATTCGTAACCTATCCTGTTGAGGTTGATGGTCGCCACACCGATCGAACCCGTGGAATCACCGGGCCCCCAGATGTTGCCCGGTCTTTTGAGAAGCTCTCTCTGGTCCAGGTTCAACCGGCAGCACATCGCCCGAATGTCGCCGGGGTCGAGGTTTGTACCGATGTAGTTTTGGAAATAGGGGATTCCGTACTTGGCTGTGACATCAAACAAAAGTTTTGCATTTGGGGAATCCCAATCAAAATCTTTTGTGAGGTTATAGGTGGGAATAGGAAAAGTGAAAACACGGCCGTGCATGTCTCCTCCCACCATCAACTCGAGAAAAGCCTGGTTGATCATATCCATTCCTTTCTGGCACTCCCCATAGGTAAAACCTTGTTTCTCTCCTCCGATGATGGCGGATTTATCCTTCAGGTCATCGGGAACCGTCCAATCAAAGGTCAGGTTGGAAAAGGGCGTCTGCCATCCCCACCGGGATGGAACGTTCAATCCGAAAATGAGCTTTTGAAGATCCTGTTTGACGCTATGGTAATCCAGGTCATCCGCTCGGACAAACGGAGCCAAATAAGTGTCGACACTAGAAAAAGCCTGGGCTCCGGCAAATTCCCCCTGCATGGTCCCGATGAAATTGACCATGTGGAGAGTGGCAGTCTCGAGGTGCTTGGCAGGAAAGGAGTGAACCTGGTTGGGAACATGCCCAAAACCTTTTTTGAGCAGATTCTCTAGAGACCAACCCGCACAGTAGCCAACCAGCGGATAAGAAAGATCATGGATATGCACCGCCCCCTCTAGATGTGCCCTTTTTACCTGATCCGAATAAATCTGATTGAGAGCATAATTTGCCAGAACTTCCCCAGAAATCCTCGCGTTCAATCCCGAAAAGCTCATCACACCCTCGTTGCTGTTTTCTCTGACCTTCCAGTCCATGTCGGCGATGTAATCTTTGATTAACCTTTCCAGGTTGACCCCCGTTTTTTTTGCTTCCCGGATATCCTTATGTCTATCCCGGTACAAAATGTAAGACTTGGCGATTTCATGATACCCCTGTTTCATCAACACCATCTCGACGATATCCTGAATCTGTTCCACAGATGGAATTGTATAGCCACCAAACTTGTCTTCTATCATAAAGGTGACAATATCGGAAACACTCTTGGCCGCCTGTTCATCGACTATATTATGCGATTCCATAGCCTTGTAGACAGCCTTTGTGATTTTTTCCTGAACAAAATCCACGACTGTGCCATCTCTTTTTTTGATTCTTGGAATAACTTGCCTCATGAAGATTCTCCTCTTTTCTAATGAGTGTTTTAGGTTTTATCGCTGCTCACACAAAAGAAATGGGCTAATCCATCCCTGAGTTATTCGTGTTTGTGTGAGCGGCGGGAAGAAGCACATTCTCCGAAAAACACCCATATATTGTGTCGCCCACTTGCGATTAACACTAAATATTGTATTGGCAACAAAAAATATATATGCAACCGCAAGAACTTGTCAAGTCTTTTTTGCAAATTTTTTCATTTTTTCCGAAACGGGCGGATACGTTGTCTGCGATTGTGATAAAATGACTCTCATCGCATAACTTTTCTGAGAGGAAAAATGAAAATTCTCACGATTCAAACTCATAGTAGGGAGGACCTAGTCGATATCACAGACCAAATCAAGGAATCGGTTAACGAATCGGGAACAGAAACAGGTGTCTGTTGTGTTTTTGTCCCGCACACCACTGCAGGAGTAACCATCAACGAAAACGCCGATCCGTCGGTAAAGGCAGACATTTTGATGGCTTTGCGAAAAATTGTGCCCGATTCCTTGCCCTACACTCACGCTGAAGGTAACTCCTCAGCCCATGTCAAATCCTCGCTGGTCGGCTCATCCCTATCGATCATCATCGAAAACGGGAACCTAGCTCTGGGAACCTGGCAGGGCATTATCTTCTGTGAATTTGATGGGCCAAGAAGACGGAAGCTCTTCATCCACACACATCCCTGTCTCAGATAGTCACATTCATTTGTTTCAGCCTGACTTCAAGGTCGATTTGAGGCCCATACAGAATGGCGTTCATTCCCTGTCTTTTCGCCCTTTCAATATTCTCCGGCAAATCATCTAAGAACACACATTCCTCAGCTCGGACTCGGGCTTTTTTCAGCGCTTCTATGTAGATCTCCGGATGAGGCTTCATGTATCCCACTTCGTAAGAAAGGATATAGTCATCAAACAGGAAAATCTCAGGAAATTTCTTTCTGACAAATCCGAAGCGTTCAACATCTGTATTCGAGAGAAGAATCAGTTTGTTGTTGGTCTTTAGCCTTCTTAAAAGGTCCAATACCGGAGGATTAGGGAAAAAAACATCGTTATAAATATGAAAAAAGGTATCCTGCCCGATTTTCGCTTCCAGCGTATGAATAACTTCTCTGTAAAAATCCTCAGGTCCGATCTTACCCGTATCAAAGGACCGGATCATGTCCTTGTGCCGATGGACACGTTCGGCAATATCACGGTATGAATACGGACAATATTCAGCCATTTTTCGGAAAAAAATAAAATTATCAAAAAATAATATAACTTTTCCGAGGTCAGAAATCACACAGTTTATCATCAGACAGAATCTCCCTCCCGACCTGAATAATCCAGGCTCCTGAATTATTCATAAAAACTGCCGATGCTATCATTTCATTTCAAGACGAACAATTTTCAAGTTCTTTTATTTTATGCATCGGCGGCTTTTCCCCTATGGGCGAGCCAATCTCACTACATCGACGTCGTTGTAACCCATTCGCAGTAGTCCACTACAGCATCATGGGCCACTGCCTTGTCGCTGCAGCAATCTAAACTCGTGAATAATCCAGGCTAATTAAGATATTGTATACCAGAAAAGCCCGGTTCCTCAACCACCAAAACATTTTCCATTCCGCTATAATTTAACTTAACAGTTCTCTTTCATTTTTTGTGGCTAAACTTTGGCGGGAAAAGACATCAGGTATGCCTGCAGCGCCATTGAGGATCTAGCCTTCACGAGTTGTTCTTCAAGGGAATCTGACGGAGTCAGACGGCTATGTTGTATTGAGCACGACTTTGCTAAAGGATTAGAGATGCAGGCAAGCTGAAGAGGAAGCCATCCGGAGGCGAGAGGGCATGGTTCGTTTTTTTGACTTCGGAATTTTCCTATGATATAAGCGGTGATAAAATCAACCGTGTTGAAACCTCAGGAGGACAATACCATGAGAAGCCATCTTGTTAAAAACAAAGGGACTGCCAGGATTTGGATATTCATTCTTATCATTGCAGTAGCATTTCTGATTTTTGGCGGAGCATTTGCCCTGTACTACCTCAAAGGCGCCAAAAAAGTGACTTCCAAAGATATCGAGTCGGCAGAAAAGATCGCTGGTCTTCGATTCAGTAGAAAAGAGAGAAACCTGATGCTCGGGAACTTGAGAAAAAATATTCGCAGCTATGAAGAGATGAGAGAAGTTGTACTGGAAAATCATGTTCCTCCATCCATCCAATTCAATCCCCTTTTGCCTGACACGATCATCGACAAAGAGTCGATTCCATTTTCTTTTTCGACCGACCCAGAGCTCCAGCTCCCTGAGAACCTAGAAGATCTCGCCTTTTATCCCATAACCGCCTTGGCACAGCTCATCCGATCGTGCAAGATCACATCGATCGAACTCACAAACTTGTATCTCGATCGGCTTAAAAAATATGGTCCTCGATTGGAATGTGTTATCACCTTAACGGACGGACTGGCTCTCAAACAAGCCAACAAAGCCGATGAAGAAATCAGTGCGGGCCGATACAGAGGCCCCCTTCATGGGATCCCATGGGGAGCAAAAGATCTCCTTGCGACAAAAGGAATCCGAACTACCTGGGGAGCCATGCCTTACAAAGATCAGATCGCCGATAAAGATTCCACCGTGGTCAAACGATTGGAAGAAGCAGGCGCTGTGCTAGTCGCCAAACTCACAATGGGTGCACTGGCTATGGGAGATGTTTGGTACGGGGGCAAGACAAAAAATCCCTGGAATCTCGAGCAAGGATCGAGCGGATCATCCGCGGGATCTGCAGCTGCCACATCTGCCGGCCTGGTTGCCTTCGCCATCGGGACTGAGACTTTAGGTTCGATCGTGTCCCCCTCCACTCGCTGTGGTGTGACGGGATTGCGGCCTTCATACGGACGAGTGAGCCGTTATGGAGCGATGGCTTTGAGTTGGAGCATGGACAAGATTGGACCCATCTGCCGCACTGTCGAGGACTGCGCCTTGGTCTTCCATGCCATCTATGGACCCGATGGAAAGGACCTTACGATAGTCAATGCTCCTTTTGGGTGGGATCCTTCTTCCGATCTCCACCAAATCCGTGTGGGCTATTTAAAGAAAGCTTTTGAGCGGAAATCAAGAACCAAAGAGAATGATCAGGCTACACTGGAAACCATGCGTTCCCTGGGAATCGAGCTCATCCCGTTTGAACTCCCAGAGTTTCCAGCCAGGGCGATATCCTTTATCCTAAGCGCAGAAGCAGCAGCTGCCTTCGATGAAATGACGAGAAGCGGGAAGGACGATCTTTTAGTCAGGCAAGGACAAGGGGCTTGGCCGAATACCTTTCGACAAGCAAGGTTCATTCCTGCGGTTGAGTATATTAAAGCCAATCGTCTTCGTACCCTTTTGATGCAAAAAATGGCTGAACAGATGAAAGAGATCGATGTGTTCGTGACCCCATCCTATGGCGGCAACAGTCTTCTTATCACAAACCTAACCGGTCATCCAACGGTCGTGGTTCCCAATGGCTTCGATGATAAGGGAAACCCGACAAGCATATCCTTTATAGGCAATCTTTTCGAAGAGGCAAAGGCTCTGCGCGTGGCTAAGGCTTATCAAGACGCTACTGACTTCCATCTCAAACACCCCAGCCTGAATTATTGACAAGCCAATCTTGCCGCATCGACTTCGTTGCAGCCCATTCGCGGCAGTCCACTACAGCTTCATGGGCCACTGCCTTGCCACACCTTAATGTTTGGGGTGGGAATGGCGTTAAAGATCCGAACTAGAGCGGAGGACATGCCTGATGGATATGGAACACACTGAAAATTATGCCTAGACAAAATGGAAAAGAACAAAAAAAATGAATGATGTCATCAGCAGTTTCTATGAATAATTCAGCTTTTTTTGGTGGCGGTCGCTGACGCGGATATTCCCAAGGCTTCTACGGACAGGGTTCCTTCCAGCTTTCCCTCGACCAATTTGAGTTCCGCTTTCACAATATTTTCATACCCATCGGGGGGGGTGGGTATATTTGTCTCAAAGGACAAATGTGTGCCATCGAATTCAATGTTTTCAAGAGGCACATCTGAAAAAAATCCGGAAGATTCACTGATCGAACCCTTCAATCCCTCATCGGTTTTTTCGATGGAAAAAGAGAGGTAATAGAACTCGCCTCCTACATCCACTTCCATCTCCCAATTCCCGAGGATCTTTCCATAATCAACCGTGTC
>DAOWCB010000147.1 GCA_030633795.1 Candidatus Aminicenantota bacterium
GCCGCGCGACGAAGCCGAATGATAGATAAAATCCCGGATGGGATCGCGATAATTTTAGGCGCAACCAGCACAATCTCCGACAGGCAATTTTTCCAGAACAATGACTTCTTCTATTTTTGCGGTGTGGAGGTTCCCAACGCGGTCTTGATCATCGACGGGATACGGAAAAAAAGTTCGCTTTTTTTCTCCCTGAACGAAGACAAAGCCCGGAGTGAAGGTCTCCCACTGGAATTGGTTCACAACCCCAAAGAAGCGACTGGAGTCGAAGCGATTTATCCCCACGACCGGTTGACTCCAACTCTTTTGGGTCTCGCTTCCCGGACCAAAATCTTCTACACGATGTACAAGCCGGAAGAACTGATGCGGGAAAACTCCAACGAGAAATTCCGGGCCTTCAAGAACACCATAACGATGAACCTATGGGATGGACGGCTGACACGTGAGCTTAAGTTTGTGAGCAAGCTTAAAGAGAAGTTTCCTCAAATTACGGTCAAAGATTGCTCACGTTTGATTTGGGATCTGCGGAAGATCAAATCTCCACATGAGATCGCCCTTTTGCGGGAGGCTGCCCGAATCGGTGTTAAAGCGCACTTGGCGCTTATACGATCCACCCATCCTGGCGTGGCGGAAAAAGAGCTGGCCGCTGTGTTTGAATATGTCTGCCAAAAGGAGGGCGCCAACGACCTGGCTTATAACACCATTTTGATGTCGGCTGAAAACCACAGGTATGGTCATTACCACAAACACAACCGCATACTCGAGGACGGGGACTTTGTCATCCTGGATGCAGGCCCGGATTTTGGCTACTACAACGTCGACATATCCACCTCATTCCCTGCCAATGGAAAATTCTCTCCCAGACAAAAAGAGCTTTACACACTCGCCAACGAAGTGCGAAATGTCTGTTTGCAAAACTACCGACCGGGGATCACCCTGAAGGATGTCGGGGAAAAGGTCAAGGAATATCTATATGAAAACGGTCATGACCCGGAAAATCCTAAATACAGGGGATGGATCCGGTACGGCGGCTACAATCATTCCATCGGGATGGCCACCCATGATGTGATGGGAACTTTCGACGGACCCGAGGAAGTGTTGAAACCGGGCTTTGTGTTTGCCTGCGACATCAACTTTCCCTTTCCGGATGAGGAAATGGGAATCCGCCTTGAAGATGTGGTTGTCATCACTGAAACAGGATGCGAGAATCTCTCTGCAGGAGTTCCCAGAACGATTGAAGAGGTCGAAGCCGTCATGAAAGAAAAAAGATAAATATTAAAAACCTTTCCGGAGGAGAAATATGAAAAAAATTATCACAGGATCACTGATAATTGTATGGATTTTATCCCTATCCATTGTGCTGTCTGCACAACAAACGAAATTCGATATTTACAAGCGGCCTCGTCAGTTTGAAAGAAGCCGGGATTATGACGCAAAGCACTACCGTTTGGAATTGACCTTCGACCTGGATAAAAAAATCTTCTGGGGCACGAACACCATCGCTTTGACACCCCTCAAGAATGAATTTTACATGTGTGTACTGGATGCTGAGGAACTGGTCGTGGATGCTGTCAAAAATCCCGCAGGCATCCAACTGGAGTTCGAACAGACCGAAAGGCAAATTATCGTACATTTTCCGGAGGCCTACAACCTTGGAGAAGAAGTTCTTTTCACCGTGGAATATCACGCCGAAGATCCCAAGCGCGGCCTGTATTTCGATGACGAGACGGAAGAACATCCCCAGATGGTCACCACCGTGTCCTGGCCCGAGAACGCCCACTTTTGGTTGCCCTGTTACGATTATCCCAATGACAAGGTCACGCATGAATTCATCATTACCGTAAAGGACACACTCAAAGTCCTTGGAAATGGCCGACTGGCCAGGGTTATCGAAGACAAACTGAACGGGACCAAAACCTATCACTGGTCGCAGGACCTCCCCCACTCCACCTATCTTTTTCTGCTGGCCATCGGGCCTTATGCGGTCATCGAAGATTCGCTCGAAACCCTTCCGGTGAATTACTGGGTCTACGAGGACGGTGTGGAAGATGCCAAATGGATTTTTGAAAAAACGCCTTATATGATCGAATTTTTCAACAACATTTATGGCTACAAATACCCATGGGCAAAATACGATCAGGTGATATCACCCCGTTTTTGTGGAGGGGTTGAGAACACGTCGGCCACGCTTCTCGGGCAGGGTGTTGTGCACGACAGGAAGGCCGAAAAAGATTATTCCTGGGAGAAAACCATCGCCCATGAGGTAGCCCATCAGTGGTGGGGCGACCTTATCACGCTGCGAAGTTGGGAACACACTTGGTTGAATGAAAGCTTCGGCACCTATTCCGATTACCTGTACACACGATATGACAAGGGAAAGGACGAAGGGGCCTACGAACTGCTGCGCAAAAAGAACTCCTACCTTCGGGAGGCCCACACACAGTACATGCGTCCGATCGTGTTCGACAGGTATGAGCGGCCTCAGCAGAATTTCGACAGCCACACCTATCCCAAAGGGGCGGTTGTCTTGCACATGCTGAGGTTTATCTTGGGAGATGAGCCCTTCTTCCGGACGCTAAAACATTTTTTGCACAAGCATGAATTCGAAGCTGTAGATACCCACGATTTCATGAAAGCTGTGAAGGAGGCCACAGGGAAAAACATGGACTGGTTTTTCGAACAATACATTTTTTCACCCGGCCATCCGGTGTTCGATGTGAGCTATGTTTGGGATGAGGAAGTAGGCAAAGTGAAGCTGATCGTTCGACAGGTTCAGGATACATCCAAAGGTGTGCCCATTTATAAAATTCCTGTGATAATCGGAATCCACACGAATGAGGGTAAGGTTTCGGAAAAGGTCTGGATAGAAAAACAGGAAGAGGTTTTTGAGTTTTCTGTCGATGAAAAACCTTTGATGGTGCGGTTCGATGATGGGAATTATTTGCTGAAGGAATGGACGTTCGATAAAAGTGTGGATGAGCTTTTATACCAGCTCAATAATGATGATGTGATCGGGAGGAGTTGGGCAGCGTCAGAGTTGATCAAACACAAGGACAGCGCAGATGTTGTGGAGGCATTGGTCGCAAGTGCCCGAAACGATGACTTTTGGGCCGTGAGGCAGAGTGCTGTCGAGACTTTGGGAAAACTGAAACGCGAGGAAGATATCACGTTTGTAAAAGAAAAATGTCTCGATGAAAAATCCAGCGTAAGGGCAGCCGCACTGAATGCCCTGGGAGAGTTTGGGAAGACAGAGTTGGTTGCGTTTTTCAAGGAGAGGTTTGAGACAGAGAACAGCTACCTGGCGCAGGCAGAGGCACTGCAGTCAATCGGAAAATGCGGCGACCAATCGCAGATTCCCTTCCTGGAAGACGCGGCACAAATAAAATCCTACAGGAACGTTATCAAACGAGCCGCCGAATCCGCCATCAAAACCATCATGGGACGCTCCTCAAGGTACCATCCTATTCCAACTGCTTTTTGATTTCCTTGATCAAAAACTCGACGGTTTTCTCCAAATAGACAGCACCTTTCTTGGCGGACGCTTTGGTTGGATCTCCCAATACGCCGATTTTCGACAATGCAGGCATCCCCTCTTGTATGATTAACTTAACTTCCTTTTCACCCAAAGGCCCGAGATAACCCGGAGCGAAACGGTCTTCTCTCACCAATTGGTCGGCAAAGGCCAAAATCAGTGAGGTTTCATTTTCGCCGGCATGGGCTCCAGCCTCATCCTGTGTGATCCCGAATTCTGCGGATATCTCAAACAGGCAGCCCATCAATCCCATCAGATCGGTGTATCCGACGATTTTTAGTTCTGGAAATTTCGCCTGCTGTTCTTGGATGGCTTCTTTAACGGCTGCAAAATTCCCTCCATGAGAGGGCAGGTAGATAATAGTTTTGAAACCCTGTTTGGCAAGGCTTTCGGAGTAATCGGCGATGATAGCCTTGAGCGTGGGGGCCTTGAGGGATATGGTCCCGGGAAAAGCCAGGTGGTGTTCCGAACAACCTACAGGGATTGTTTTTGCCTGCAAAGCCTTCCCCCACTCTATCGTAAACCGGAGAGCCAACATATCTCCGATAATCGTATCGGTCTTTGTCGGCAGATGGGGACCATGTTGTTCGGTCGAACCGACACCCACCACGACCGTCGTGAATCCTTCGTCGATGGCCTTTTTGATATCCGGCCAATTCATATCTTCCATTTTGACTGTCTTCATGATTCTCCTCCAGATAGGTGAACAGTGATGTCTCCGGTCGCTAGGATAATTGTCGATCGAACCACTTCAAGGAGCGGAGGACCAGTAGGGCAGATACAAGATACCAGAGCCCCACGACAGGGCCAAGGTCGATCAGTCCGGCATCACCTGGGGGTGTCGGAAAAGTAGAGAGATTGAACACGAGAAGAAAATGACCGATAAGGAACCCGAGCAATCCAAAAATTTTTCCGAACCGAGGATGTTTCATCATGGTCACCCCGAACAGAATCGTTCCAATAGCGATAAAAATATCCCAGGACACATCCATCCCCAGCTGCACTTTATCCACGACCTGCCAAATCCACTTCTTGGTGGCCTCAGAGATCCCCTCTCCGGCTGAGTCCATCAATCCGGCCATCGACAGATTAACTGACAGCTGAACGATCAGCATCATGCTAACCATAGCGCTGGCAATGATATTGGAAATAACCGCCAATTGACCGGTTACCGTTTTCCTATGTGCTTTGAGAAAAAAGTACAATCCCAGACTTGCCACCAAAAGCAAAGGCCCAAACAGACTGGCAAAAATGACGGTTATTTTTTTAGGAAGGGGAGCAAAAATCATAACAGGATAGATGACACTGACAGCAAGGCCAGCATAGATTCCGATCCTTATCCAAATTCTGTATAATTTTTTTTTCATTTTCCATTGGATTGTTGCCTTTA
>DAOWCB010000331.1 GCA_030633795.1 Candidatus Aminicenantota bacterium
CATATCGGTCAGGAAAAATAAATCTAAACGCCTAAATTTCAGAAAAAAGAAAAGGCCGCAACTGAACCTGATGCCAACTGGACCTTGGCCCAAATTTTTAACTCTTGAGGCATCTGCCGGCCCATTCCGCCCATTCCACCACCCCTGCCACCTTGGCCTCCCATTCCGGGCATTCCGCCGCCGCGCATTCCCTTCGGTCTCTGCATTTGCATCTTAGGCGAGAGGAATCCCACTCCAATCACATCTCCCGGTTCCACACCGACGGCAAAAGGATATTCTTCGCTGGTGGAAAGAGGGATCTTGAGCTCATACACAAAAGTGCCTCCCGCATTTCTCATTTTAACTTCAATTCCCTCGGCATCATCTATATCCATTCTTCCCAACATTTCTTCGTCAGGTCCAAGAACTTCCAGCTCTGTCATTAATTCTTGAAGTCTTTGCATCATCTCTTCCCGGGCCATTTCATCCAGCATAGCTCGTGTTTCCATCCTCTCTTCTTCCGGTTCTCCTCCCTGCCTTCCTAGGGGAAATTTGATGCCAAATGACTTGTTTTTTCCCCCTTTGGGATCCAGCCAAACTGTCAGGCCCTGCCTCATGATTTGGGCTCGGATCATCGGATTCTCGGTCATCATGGACACATAAAGATATTGATCGTCATTGATCAATCCCACGGAAACGGCAGATTCTTCGAAATAGTACTTGGCTCCCAGCCAATCTCCACCTTTCCCGTCCAGTGTTATATCTCGATCCTTCCAAGTGCTCTCCAGCTGGAGCGTGCTGCAACCGATTAACATGATTAGGGCAAGAGAAAGTATTAGCAAATTGACTAAAAATTTATTCATTTTATTCTCCTTGTCTATGATTTTTTATTATAGCTTATAATCAGAAATTTGTTGAGGGCACCAGTAAAGCATCTCTATTTCCGTGATAAATGGGGCTTTTGGGGATGATTGAAGCTACGATTGAAGATTTAGACATTTCTACTGTTCTTCGAGGGAATCTGACGCAGTCAGACGGCGATGTTGTATTGAGCACGACTTTGCCAGGGGATACGAGTTGTGGGCAAGCACGGGAACAGAGGATAAAAAAGAGAAATGGGTGTTGAAGTGCGGAGTTCAGCGCCGCCGAGAAGGGCGGTAAAGGAATGACGTTAAAAATCTTCATGGGAGCAAAATCATTCCCAAAGCTGATAATTGACCTTTTGGTATCACGGAAATAGAGATGCTTCTAGGGAACCAGATAAAAGAAAAGGGCCAGCCCAGCATGCTCTTAATCGTTGAGGACTGACCCGATCTTTTAAAACTCTTTCAACCTGACTTTAGTGTCGGATTCTTTTTTATCACCTTCGGATGCGATTTCTTAGCCGAGGGGTATACTTCTGCATCCGGCCTCGTGAGTTACGGGCTCGACTTCTTATGCCCTCTCGTGTTTTGGCCTTGAAGGCTTCCCGCTGTTCCGGCGTCAGAACGTTGTTGATCTCCTCTCTCAGTTTCAGCCCCTCGATAAACATCTCAGTTCGAGCGTCTGATGTTTTGGAAAGGATTGCCTTGATCTTGTCGTAATCCAAGTTTTCACGATCCTGCATTAATTTCTGCAACTCTACTCGGTTCAAACTGTTTTCACTTGTTCTCTTGATAGTCTTCTCTTTAAAGGTAAACACAAGATTTTGGACCTGCTCGATCTGTTCATCGGTGATATTGAGTTCATCCTGGTTCATCTTCAAACCAGCCAGAATCCGGTTTTGCGACCTGTCAAACGTCCTTTTTGCCCTTGTCATCCTCTGTTGAGGTTGGGCAAAGCTGCTTGCTACAAACAAAACCAAGAAGGAGAAAATTACCATTAATGTCAGACCTTTTTTCATTTTGACCTCCTATATCGTTTTTTCCCATCTCACACTATTTAGACAACAAAACCAGGGAAATCATTCACAAAATTAAAATTTTTTTTTAAAAACTTGACAAGGGTGTGAATGCCTCGTATACTGTGTATATTCGATATACTCACTATAATGAAAGATAAAATGTTTATCGTGGTTTCGCCCCTGAATCCGGATCCGATGTACAAGCAGGTGACGGATCAGATAAAAGACGCCATCGCTGGCGGCATATTAAAGCCGGAGGAAAAATTGCCATCGATTAGAGAAATGACCAGAGAGCTCGGAATCAGCGAGATCACCATCAAACGCGCCTATGGAGACCTAGAGCAGGAGGGTTACATCTTCACTCGGTCGGGATTGGGCTCGTTTGTGGCTGATGTCAGCAAGGAAAAAATGAGAAGCGAAAAATTATCTGAAATCCGGCAAGAATTGATAAAGATCTTAAAATCGGGAGAAAAATTCGATATTTCTGCCGATGACATAATCGAAGCCATTCAAGAAAAAGGAGTGGAAAAATGAAAAAAATGGATCACATACTGGAGATAAAAAAACTCAGGAAGGAATATCCGGAATTTATCCTGGACGACATCGATTGGAAGGTCCCCAAAGGATATGTCATGGGATTGATCGGGCCTAACGGCGCAGGCAAGACCACCACCATCAAACTGACCATGAACTTGATTGGATCCGACGGAGGCCAAGTGAAAGTTTTTGGCTTGGACAACATCCAAAACGAAAACCAGATCAAGAACAAGATCGGATATGTCGGGGAAGAACAGTTTTTTTACGATCATAAAAGCGCTGCTTGGACGGGAGAATTCGTGTCTCATTTTTATGACAAATGGGATGGGGAAAAATACCAGAGCCTGCTGGAACAATTCGATATCCCCCCTAAAAAAA
>DAOWCB010000183.1 GCA_030633795.1 Candidatus Aminicenantota bacterium
AAAGCGGTATGACTGTGGGGATAAGATGGGATTCATCCGGGCCACAGTTGAATTGGCCCTCAAACGGCCGGAATTCGCAAAAGAACTCAGAGATCACCTCAAAAATTATTAAAAACTGAAAGATGAAATTGTTTTTAAGAGCAGGGGATTGAAGGGGAATGGCGAGGGACGGAATCGAACCGCCGACGCAGAGATTTTCAGTCTCTCGCTCTACCGACTGAGCTACCTCGCCCTCTGATGATCAATAGCTCATCAACTCGGGCCATAGTATAAATAGCTTGGCATTTAATGTCAATCGGAAAATGGCCTCCATCGGTAAATCCGGATTATTCACGGGCCAAGACCCTCCACCCCACCCTAGCATTAAAGGATGCAAGGAAGTGGCTCATGAAGCTGTATTTGTATACCGCAAATGGGCTACAACGAAGACGATGTAGTGAGATTGGCCTGCCCGAAGGGTAAAAAATGCCGACAAAGAAGAAATAAAGTGCATGGGAGATGAGACAAATGTCTTGCTGGAGAGAAAATTTACATAACGTGCATATATCAAGGAAAATAAATATAGGGATCGGCATTTATTATGAATAATTCAGGCAAATTGAAATAGGGGTGGCATTGTGATATTCTTTCAACTTGGAGGTCAAACTCTATGGAAGAAAAGGAAATCAAAGAGCGTTTGATGAAAGAAAACGAGGAATTCCGCAACGCCTTTGACCAACACCAAAAGTTGGAAAAAAAACTTTTCAAGTTTCAAGCTAAGAGCTATTTAACAGAAGAAGAAAAGTTGGAAGAAAAGCAACTCAAGAAAAATAAACTTCTGTTAAAAGACAAAATGTATTACATGATGACCGAATACGGAAAATCTCTTGAATAACCCATCTTGATAAAACATGAGTCCAAAAAAAAGGGCCCGGATTGCGTTGATCGGAGTTGAATCTTTCCGAGGAAAAGAATTAAAATATGTTCTGGAAGGCAAAAAGTTTCCGATTGAAAAGATCGAGTTTTTTGACCCGGAAGTTGAAGAGGAATACTCGAAATTGACAGAATTTCGGGGAGAGCCTCGCGTTGTTATGCCTCTGGATGAAGCGGCCATCGCGGACTATGACTTTGTTTTTTTAGCATCCGATAAAAAAACCAACAGGGAATTCGGAAATCTTGCGGTTAAGAAAAAATATCTGGCTATCGATTTGAGCGAAACCTTTTGTGCGGACAAAAAAGTTCCTATCGTTGTGGGGGGGATAAACCATATAGCCGTCCTTAAAAAAAAACCTGCTTTGATTGCCAATCCCCATTCCGTGACCATCATTCTTGCCCATGTTTTAAACGTGATTTGTGAAAAATATCATCCAAAAAAGATAGCCGCATTTGTCCTTCAGCCGGCATCAGCATTTGAGGAAGCAGGGATCAAAGAACTGGCTGACCAGTCGTTTGCTGTTTTGAACAGCTCATCCGTTTCGAAAAAAACCTTTAAAACCCAGATTGCTTTTAATCTTCTTTCTGATGTTGCCCCTGTTGACAATGATGGATTCTCCTCTGTTGAAAAACGAATTCTCTCTGAAACCAAGCGTGTCCTCAACCTTCAAGATCTCCCGCTTTCCGTTGCCATCATCCAAGCACCTGTTTTTCATACTTATTCGATCATGATCCATCTGGAACTGGAAGAACGGACCGACATCCCGACTCTTATGGATCGTTTTAAAAAATCCCCATACTTCAAGGTTGCCTCTCCTTCGCCTTCCCACCCTGTCTCTTGTTTGCAGGTGACCGGAAAGGATAAAATTTATATAGGCCAAATAAAAAAAGAAGATTCCGTCCCCGGCAAATATTGGATTTGGACAGTGGCGGACAATCTTACCCGTGGTTCGGCATTGAATGCCTATGAAATCCTGGAGAGCAGCTATCCTGGATTATTCACGACTATTTGAGTTTGTAAATAAGATAATGAAAGATATTTTCCAGCTTCTCAAATTCACTTTCCAAGAGAGGAGAAAACTTATCCTCTCCTTTTTATTCACACTTTTTGTGGCTTTTTTCACGTACGTATTCGTAAATCTGGTCCAACCGATCGTTGACATGCTGCTCAAGCTTGGCCCAGAAGTTCCAGTCGAGAAAGCCCGTTTTCTGGATTTTATTTTTCGGTACGTAAAAGAGGATCAGTACACGCTTGTATTGCCATTGCTGCTTGTCGTTGTCTTGTTCGGCAAAGGAATATTCACCTTCCTTTCTTCTTTTTTCATGAAATCCATAGGACTAAAGGTTTCGAAAAAATTGAGGGATGACCTCTCCGAACATATTATGTACCAATCGGCGGATTATTTCGACCGTATGGCGACAGGTGAACTCATGTCCCGAATGACAAATGATGTGGATAAAATCCAGGAGGCTGTATCGGGGAGCATGGGAAATATTATCCGGGAGACTTTTATCATTTTTGCTCTTTTGATTGGGATATTCCTGATCGACTGGCATCTGGCGCTGGTCTCTTTTATCATCACACCGCTGGCTGTTATCCCCTTGGCTGTTTTCAGCCGTGAGCTAAAAAAGAAGGGAAGACTTAATCAAATCCGGATGGCAGATATTTATAAAATTCTCCACGAAACCATAACAGGAAACAAAATCGTTAAAGCTTTCACCATGGAAAAGTTTGAGCTCAAAAAGTTTTTCCAGGCTACGAAAAACTATTTCAGAACCAGCCTCAAACTGGCCTGGATCGGGAGCTTGTCCTCTCCGTTTATGGAATTTTTGGGGGGATTGGTGGGAGCGTTTATCCTGTATGTGGGCACCACGCGGATCACCCAGGGATTTATTAGTCCCGGAGATTTTGCAGCCTTTATGATGGCACTTTTTTACATGTACACCCCGATAAAAAAGATCAGCAATGCCAATGTTGTCATTCAACAAGGTGTGGTCTGCTTTGAAAGAATCAGCGAGATTCTGGAAAGCAAACCTAAGATTATCGAACATGATCGGGTTTATCTTCTTCCTCCGGTGAGGGGACATGTGAGGTTTGAAAATGTTTCTTTTTCCTATAACGAAAACATCCATGTTCTGTATGATGTGGATTTTGAAATATTGCCGAAGGAAAAAGTGGCATTGATCGGTTTGAGTGGCGCAGGAAAAACTACCATTGTCAATCTCATATCACGTTTTTATGAAACCACTTCTGGCAGGATCCTGATCGATGGCATCGATATCCGGGATGTTAGTCTCTCATCCCTTCGAAAGCAGATTGGGTTGGTTACCCAGGAATTGATTCTCTTCAATGATACGGTCCGGAACAATATTGCTTACGGTTTAGATGATACACCGATGGAGAAGATCCTGGATGCGGCCAAGGCCTCAGAAGCTCATGGCTTCATTTCCAAACTCCCTGAAGGTTATGAGACACAGATCGGAGAGAGGGGAGGGTTGCTGTCGATCGGCCAGAGACAGAGGCTTGCCATCGCCCGTGCTTTGCTTAAAAATCCTCCGATTCTTGTGCTTGACGAAGCGACTTCTTCCCTGGATTCCAAGTCGGAAAAACTTATTCAAGTCGCTGTGGAAAATGTTATGAAAGATCGAACAACATTTGTAATTGCCCACAGGCTGTCGACGATAAGGAATACAGATAAAATCCTGGTTTTGGATAATGGAAAGATTGTAGAAGTCGGTTCACACAGGGAGCTTTACAAGGAAAACGGCATCTACCGAAAGCTTTACGATCTTCAGTTTCCAGAGGAAAAGGAGGTGTTGAATTGATCCGCAGCATGACCGGTTATGCCGAGAAAAGGTTTGTCCATAAATCCTTTTCCGTAAAAATCAGTATCCGAACTCTCAACCATCGCTTTTTGGATTGGAATTATCGTGGGGTTCCTCTGGGCAATGTTGAGGATGAACTGAGAGCTTTATGTCAGCAGAAACTCCATAGAGGAAGAATCGAAGTCCTGGTGGATATGAATTTTTTTGGCACGGACAAATGGGAATTCCACATCAATCAGGAGCTTTTGAACAAAATACTCACCAGTCTCGACAAAGCAGCGGTTGTTTCCCATAGGCATGTCACGTTTTCTCTCGAGAATCTTTTGAATACCCCCCATATTGTTCGGTTCCAGAGAAAGGACTTCACCAAAGAAGATGCCGAATTCCTAAAACAGAGTTTTGAAAAGACTCTCAATCTGCTGATCAGAGAAAGAGCGAGAGAGGGAAGGGAAATAAAGAAGCAGTTATCGATCCATGCACAAAACATTAAAATTCTCGTGAGTCAGATCGAAAAACGAGCTAAAAAACAGCCCCTGTTGATCAAGCGAAAATTGATGGAAAGGTTGGAAGATTTGAATCAAGAAAAAACGTTTCCAGAGGGAAAATTGGCTGAGGAGGCCTCATTATTGGC
>DAOWCB010000357.1 GCA_030633795.1 Candidatus Aminicenantota bacterium
ATGACTCGAGAAACGGACATTTATGTCCCGGTCGAGAACAGGACTGTCATTGCTAACCAGAAACGGGCTGATCTGTTCGTTTCTGTACATGGCAACTCCAATCCGAGCAAAAAACGCTCTGGAGTGGAAACCTTTTATCTCAATTTCAGCCAGGACCCCTCAGTTATCGAAACGGCCGCTCTGGAAAACGCCACATCGACAAAAAACCTCAGCGAGATGCGAAGCATTCTGGAAAAGATCGTCAAAAACAGCAAAGTCATGGAATCCAAAGAACTTGCCAATGATATCCAGAAAAATCTGGTTCTGACCCTCCAAAAAAAATACAAAGATGTCAAAGATCTGGGATACAAGGGAGGGCCTTTCTGGGTTCTTATCGGTGTGGAAACACCATCTATTCTGGTCGAAGTCTCCTATTTGAGCAATTCCAGGGAAGAAACAAGGCTAAAAAACACACAGTATCGCCAATACATCGCCCAGGGGATCTACAACGGCATCAAGGAGTACATGAATTCTCTGGGGAAAGGAATATAAAATGAAAAGAAGAGATTTTTTAAAGAATGTGGCAGTCGGGAGTCTACTCGTAAACGTCCCCACGCGCCTGCTTGCTCAGGCAAACGGATACCCTGATCTGGCTATGATTCAGGGGGATTCTCCAGCCCAAATAACAAAAGAGGCCATTGCCGCTATCGGTGGAATCAAGCGCTTTATCGCAAAAGGAGACGTGGTCATCGTCAAACCGAACATCGGTTGGGACCGAACCCCTGAACAGGCTGCTTGTACCAATCCCGAAGTAGTCAAAGCCCTGGTCGAGCTTTGTGTGGAGGCTGATGCCAAGCAGGTCATCGTCATGGATAACACGATCAATCCCGCCCGCAGAACTTACGCACGTTCGGGCATCGCAAAGGCCGCCAAGGAAGCAGGGGCAAAGGTGCCGTACGTCAATCCTCACCACCTGAAAAAAATGGCTCTCAACGGCGAATGGTTCAAAGAATGGGAAGTCTACACCGATTTTGTCGAGGCGGATAAAATCATCAACGTCCCGATCGCCAAAACCCATAGCCTGTCACGGTTGACCATGGGTCTGAAAAACTGGTTAGGAGCAGTCGGGGGAGCAAGAAACCAGCTCCATCAAGGCCTGGATTATGCCATGATCGATCTGGCAAAGTTCTTCAAGCCTGCCCTGACTGTGCTGGATGCCTACCGGATACTCGTGCGGAACGGCCCGCAGGGAGGCAGGCTTTCCGATACGCAACTCAATAAAATCGTCGTGGCCGGTGTCGACTATGTGGCTGTGGACGCATTGGGAGCAACGTTTTTTGATATCAAACCCGAAGAGCTCCCTTATTTGCAGCTGGCCAGCGAAAGGGGAATTGGCCGTATCGACCTGGAGAAATTAAAAATTGAAAAAAGAACGATCTAAAAAGTATCGCCTCCTACAAAAAGCCCGGATTCTCACACAAATCTTTTTTTTCGGATTTTTCTTCATTCTCCTTCTCAAAACCCATTTCCCCGGAGAAGATTACATTTCTAACGTAGAAGGATTTTTTCATTGGGATCCTTTGTTAGCCCTGACAACCACGATCGCATCCCGTGTCTTTTTTATCGCCTTTTTGCCTGCTGTCATTACCCTTGTCGTTACCTTATTCATGGGCCGTGTGGCGTGCGGATGGATCTGCCCCTTGGGATCTATTCATCAGTTTTTTTCTTTTGTTTTTAAAAAGACAAAACTCCACCGCCCGAAAAAGCTTCAGGACAATCACACTGCATGGAAGTACTACATCCTTGTGTTCATCTTGGTAAGTGCGGTATTTACAATCGACGTGGTGGGTCTATTCGATCCCTTCTCTTTTCTGTACCGTTCGATCATTGTCGGAGTTTTGCCAGCCTTGAGCTATGGTTTTTCGGAATTCATAGGACTGTTCTATCAACTCAACCTGACTGGAATCGGCGATCCCATGATCCAATTTTTCCAGAACCTGGATATCAACGCGATCTTTATCCAGGGATTCTTTATCGGGACGATATTCATCGGAATCGTTCTTCTGAACATGGTTCGGGAAAGATTCTGGTGCCGGTATATCTGCCCTTTGGGAGCCCTTCTGGGACTCGTATCACGGTGGAACATTTTCGATCTCAAAATAGACAAGGACAAATGCATCGATTGCAGGCTGTGCACGATTCAATGCCAAACACAGGCTAATCCTTTTCCGAATGAGGATTGGAAAAGCTCGGAATGTGTGTATTGTTTCACCTGTAGCGCCATCTGCCCGACGAACGCAATCCTATTCCCGGCAAAGTTTGCCACAGAGAAAGTCGAGACCATCGACCTCTCCCGCCGGAAACTCCTGTTCACCTCTCTTCTGGGCATTTTTGCCATGCCCTTTTTCCGCATCTCCCCGACGCGACATCGGGTAAACGAGAAATTGATCCGCCCACCCGGAGCTCTTCCGGAGGAACAGTTCCTTAAAAAATGCGTGAAGTGCGGGGAATGCATGAAGGTTTGTCCGACAAA
>DAOWCB010000223.1 GCA_030633795.1 Candidatus Aminicenantota bacterium
CTTTTTCCAGGTCTTTAAGCTCTTCAACACAGTAGAGGTCCTCTTCCATTCTTGTCCCGAAAAAGAGGGTGGTTTTTCGCTGGATCTGCTCTTTGCGCATGTGCCGAAGAATCGACATGATTGGCGCCAATCCTGTACCTGTTGCGATCATCAGAATGTCCCGGTCAGACTCTCTATAATAAAAATCCCCGAAGGGCCCCCGCATGACCAGCTCATCCCCCACCCTAAGGAAATCGTGGACATAAGTCGAAACGACTCCCTTTTCCACGAGGCCGACATGCAATTCGATTTTGTTGCTCTTCTCTGGGAGGGATGCCATCGAGAAGGCCCGAAACTCCGGGGCACTGGACAACTTGTACTTGGGGATCTCCAGCTGGATGTATTGTCCCGGCTTGAATGTAAGGCCTTCTTCCGATGCTTTGATTTCGAGAGTGATCCCCTTGATATAAGGGGTCAAGTCTTCAATACGGTCCACCTGGACTTTGAATTCCTCGATCAGGAAAAGATCATCAGGGATTTCGATCGACAGATCGTTCCGAACTTTCACCTGGCAAGAGAGCCTGACATTTTCTTCCAGCTCTTTGGCGGAAAGATAGGGTGTTTCTGTGGGAAGCACTGGCCCTCCCCCTTCCAGCACATTCACCTTGCAGTAGGCGCATGTCCCCTTGCCCCCGCATGCCGACGGGATGAATATCCCCTCATCCTGCAGGCTGAAAAGCAACGGACTCCCCCCTTGCACTTTCAGTTCTTTTTCCTGGTTGATCAGGATTTGGCATTCGCCGTAGTCGGCGATAAATCTGTCTGCAAGCTCCAAAAACAGCGCCAATACTGCCCCGATCCCACTGATGACGAGCACGCTTGTGATCAAATGCGACATGGTTATTGCACCCGGATCATCCCGCTAAAGGCCAAGAAAGCCAATGCCAGAAGTCCGGTTATGATCAAAGTGATTGCCGGTCCTTCAAGGCCTCGTGGAAGTTTGGCTGTTTTTTGGAGTTTTTCCCGTATGGCACTTATGGCGATAATGGCCAGCATCCACCCGATCCCGCTTCCGGCTCCATAAGCCAGCGACTGAACAAAATCATATCTGCGGATGACCATGAAAAGCGATGCACCGAAGATAGCGCAGTTCACCGTGATCAAAGGCAAAAAAATTCCCAGAACAAAATACAGCGATGGAAAAAACCGTTCCACCGTCATCTCGACTAGCTGGACAAAGGCCGCGATCACGACAATGAACACGATAAAACGAAAGTGCTCAAGGCCCAACGGAACAAGAATCTTATAATGAACCAAATTATTGAGCGCTGTCGTGGACGCCATCACGAAAACCACGGCCGCGCCCATGCCCAAAGCCGACTTTTTCTGCCGGGACATGGACAGGAAAGGACATAAACCCAGGAAGTTAGTCAACAGGATATTGTTGGTGAAGATTGCTGCAAAAAACAACGTCATCGGGTTTATATATTCCATCGTTATCCTTTATCCTTTTTCCTCACCTTTTTGCGGCCGAAAATACTTCAAAATCCAGACCATGATGCCCAAAGTGAAAAAAGCCCCGGGCGCCATGATCATCACCGTCCACTGGACAAAACTTTCAGGCATGACCCGAAAACCCAGAAGGGAGCCGAATCCCAGCGGTTCCCGTATAAAAGCGATGGCGATCAACACAAGCGAATATCCCAAACTCATTCCCAGTCCATCGATGAATGATGCCACCGGTGGATTGTGCCGGGCAAAGGCCTCGCACCGCCCCATGATGATACAGTTGGTGATGATCAACGCCACGTACGGTCCCAGGGCTTCGCTGATATCCGGCAGGTAGGCCCTGATCATGATGTCCACGATGATGACATACGAAGCAATGATCAAGGTTTGCACCATCATCCGGATGCGCATGGGCGTGTATCTTCGCAAAAGGGAGACTGTGAGCGACGACATACAAACCGTAAAAATTAAACCCACATCCATCACCAGCGTGTTCACCATCAGGTTGGTCACGGCCAAGGTGGAGCAAATGCCGAGGATCTGCCTTAGCACCGGATTGTCCTTCCACAATCCGGTCAGAAAGATCTCTTTTTTCGGCGGCAGAGTTGGCATTTATTTAGTCTCCTCGATAGATCCCCAGAGCTCCTTCAGGAAATAATCCAGATCCTGATTCAAAAAAGCCTCCACCGCAGAGCTTGTGTTGGTCGCTCCTGTGATGGCATCCAGTTCATTGGCGGCTTTGCCTGTGCCCGCAGGCCCCAGGTAAAAAATATTCTGGTTTCCTTCAATGGGATACAGAGGCAGATCCTTGAATTGGTCCAAAAACCAAGTCTCTGTGATCCGACCTCCTAAGCCGGGTGTTTCGGAGTGTTTGATGAAAGCGATCCCGAGGACTTTAGTAGCGTCTGGGGTGATGCCGACCATGCCTTGAATTGGCCCCCAGAATCCGGGGCCACCCACCGGAAAGGCATATCCCTGGATGGTCCTACCATCTTCTTCATACCCGACATACAAAGTCCTTCCCTCGACATCGATTTCTTTTACGCGATTTTTGAAAATCCGCGAGAAATCTTCTTTGGCCATTCGCTCTTCAGTCGGAATATTCAAAACTTGAAGGATTATCCGTTGTAATTTAATGGCCTGGTTAAACTCGATTTTTCGTTCACTTAAAAGTTTGACCGTGCTGACCAAAGATGCGAAAAACAGCGTGATCAGAAACATGTAGACCACGGAAAGCACTCGTTTTTTCATGTGGCGGCCTTCTTTTTCGTCTGGATTTGTCGCACGGTTTGATCCAGGATCGGGACGAACGCGTTCATGATCAAAACCGAAAACATGACACCTTCCGAGAAGTTGGAAAATCCGCGCAAAACCACGATCAACGATCCGATCATGAATCCGTAGATCCACTGCCCAATCTTTGTCTTTGCTCCGCTAATCGGTTCGGTGACCACAAAAAAAGCCCCGAACAGGAAGGATCCGGCCAAAAGTGTTGTAACAGGATCCGGGATTTGGGCAAAGCCTGCCATATGTAAGATCCCGCTGCTGACGATCCCTCCCAGGAGGCAGGATAGGACCAACCTCCAGGAGGCCGCTTTTTTGTACACAATAAAAAGACCTCCCATTAGGATCAAAAGGGCCGACATTTCTCCGATGGACCCGGATGTGCGGCCCACTAGAAGATCTTGCCACGGCACAGACTCTCCCTGTCGAAGGACCTCCAGAGGAGTTGCTTGCGTAAGAGAGTCCAGCGAAGTCGACCATTTCATCAATCCACCAATCCCTCCCCAGAAAGGCTCTACCCATCGGTTTGTCATCTGGAGGGGAAAGGTGATGTAGATGAAGCAGCGGCCCACCATGGCCGGGTTGAATACATTCTGCCCGAACCCGCCGAACACCATCTTCCCGAAAACCACTCCCACCACGATCCCGACCATTGCCATCCAGAAGGGGATGGTCGGAGGGAGCGATAGCGTAAAAATCAGACCGGTGACAAAAACTGCCGATGTCACAGGTTTCCCCCGAGGAAAGGTAAACAGAGCTTCGGTGATGATCCCGCAGACCAGGACCGAACCGACGAGTACAAAGGATCGCCACCCGAAGAGATAGATCGAAGCCAGCACCAAGGGAATAAGAGCATAACAAACCCGCAGCATGGGCTTCTGCATCAGAAACCGCTTTTTATCTAAGAGAGTTTGCATAGAAGTTTAAGAGCTAAAGTTACCGAAAGCCATCTGCCTTGTCAATGTACCTTATTCCTAACCAACGGAATAATC
>DAOWCB010000026.1 GCA_030633795.1 Candidatus Aminicenantota bacterium
GTTGACTATCCGGCATCCCCTCTGGAAAAAAAAACAGCTCATACGTGTGATCATCGATTCCAGACTTCGTTTCCCCCTCGAAGCAAAGCTCATCGGAACCAAGTCTAGAGGGAAAATTCTGGTTTTCACACACCAATCGCAAACGTCGAGAAAGGCACAAGAACTGAGGAAAAAAGGAGTGGAAGTAGTATCCGTTCGGAGCAGCCATTCGGGAAAGCTCGATTTGAACAAGATACTAGCTTGGCTGGGCCAGAATGAAATCTCCAGCGTAATGGTGGAGGGAGGAGCTCTTCTCCTCACAAACCTTCTCGAAAATAAATTGATAGATAAGATTTTTATTACGCTTTCCACGAAGCTTATAGGAGGAGAGAAAGCCCCCACTTTTTTTGAGGGAAAAGGCTTTTCAACTGTCGCTCAGGCCATGAGGCTAAGGAACACGAATTGTTTCACCATCGGGAAGGACATTATTTTGGAGGGATATCTTTAATGTTTACAGGAATCATCTCCCACACGGGCATCTTCAAGGAATACAGGATAGGGAAACAAGAGATGGTGATCGAAACGCCAGAATTGGCAGCTCGACTGGAAATCGGTGACAGCCTGGCAGTCAACGGAGTCTGCCTAAGTTTAATCTGGAAGGAAAAAAGCATGCTCTGCTTCGACCTTTCCAAAGAAACACTGAGTCGGACGAGGTTAGGTTCTCTTCGTAGGGGCGAGCCACTCAATCTGGAGCTCTCGCTCACGCTTTCCTCTCCTCTCAGTGGCCACCTCGTCACTGGCCACATCGATTCAACCGGAAAAGTCATAACCGTGCAGAAAAAGGGGAAGGGTATCAGGATGACCATTTCCTTCCCGGCTGACCTCAGCCCGTATTTCATCCCAAAAGGCTCAGTGGCAATCAATGGGGTTAGTCTGACAATAGTCAAACTCCACTCATCATCATTCGATGCAGAAATCATTCCGATCACTTTAAAAAATTCTAATCTGAGTCTCTTAAAACCTGGGAATATGGTGAACATCGAATGTGACATACTAGGAAAATACGTGTATAATTGGCTATATAAAACAAAAGGAAAATCCAAATAGCAGGTCTGATAAAATGGAAAAAACAAGAGGGAAAGTTCCGGTCGAGCAGGCTATAAACGCGGTAAAAGAAGGAAGACTCATCATCATTATCGACGATGAAGATAGGGAGAATGAAGGCGACCTTATGGTGGCCGCGGAAAAAGTCACTCCCGATATCATCAATTTCATGGCAAAGTATGGACGTGGCCTCATCTGCCTCCCATCGACGAAAAAAAGACTGAAGGAACTAGACCTGCCTTTGATGGTCGCGGATAATACGGCCAGTTTCAAAACAGCTTTTACGATTTCCATCGATGCAAAGAGAGGTGTGACCACAGGCATTTCAGCCCATGACCGCTCCCATACCATCCATGTATCTGTCGATCCGAACACAAAACCTTCCGATCTCGCCAGACCTGGACACATTTTTCCTCTCGAAGCCAAGGACGGAGGTGTGCTCAAGAGAGCAGGACAAACAGAAGCTTCTATCGACATCACTCGTCTGGCCGGATTGAAACCTGCGGCTGTCATCTGTGAGATCATGAATGAAGATGGAACCATGGCCCGGATGCCCCAACTGGAAAAATATTCTCAGACATACGACATCCCGATTCTTACCATCGCAGACCTTATCAAATACAGGATGAAAACCGAATGTTTGGTTCAAAAAATCGAGGAAATATCTCTTCCCACAAAATACGGTGAATTCCGATTGGTAATCTTTGAAGACACCATTCACCGGGAAAATCACATTGCACTGGTAAAGGGAGACATCAAGAAACAAGCTTCCACTCTAGTCCGTGTCCACTCCCAGTGTCTCACAGGTGATATTTTCGGATCTAGCCGCTGTGATTGCGGAGACCAACTGCACAGAGCCATGGAGATGATCGAAAAAGACGGAAATGGAGTGATCTTGTACATTATCAACCAGGAAGGAAGAGGCATTGGCCTTGTCAACAAAATAAAGGCTTACGCCGTGCAGGATAAAGGCTTGGATACGGTGGAAGCCAACCAACAACTTGGATTCAAACCGGACCAAAGAGACTATGGAATCGGAGCACAAATCTTGGCTTTTTTAGGGGCGAACAAATTGCGTTTGATCACCAACAATCCTCGCAAATTTATCGGTCTCGCGGGTTATGGTCTCGAAATCGTCGAGCGCATCCCGATCGAAATTCCACCCGGCAAATCAAATATCGACTACCTGAAAACAAAAAAAGAAAAAATGGGCCATATCCTCGACTTGGTTTAAGGAGTAAGTCCGGATGCTGATAATACCCCTCAAGAACTGAGCAGGCATGGTTTCTCTCGAATCGGTTGCACTTTTTTTCGATCTATTATATAAATATCATGTATTCAAAAAGGGCGACCGTATCAGATGACTGACAAAAAAACTGGATTGTTATTCCTTAAAGCTGAGAAATCACCCCAAAAACCCACTCCGAAAAAATCCCGAAAAAAAACCTTGATGGAGCCTGCCCTGAAAAATATCCAGGAAGCCAAGGATAGACAAACACGATTGAAAATCATCGCAGGTATGGCAAACTCTAAAGAACCTTGGGTCTGTGAGGTTTTGATTCAAGCCCTCGATGATCCGATCGAGGACATCAGAAAAACCATTGTCACAGAGCTTTCAAACAGGGAGGATCTCGATCTTAGCCTCCTGTATCAACGACTTCATAAAACTCCCTGGTATGTCAAAACAGGATGCCTCCGCATACTGGGTTTGAGAAAGAATACATCATCCGTGAAATATATCGAGAGTTTGGTCAATGACCCCAACATCGAAGTGCGTCGCACTTTGGCTATCGTTCTGGGTGAAATCGGAGGAAAAAAAGCTCTGGCTCTTCTTACAAAACTCTCCGAGGATGCCAGCTCCTTTGTAAGAACGCCAGCTCTTCAGGCCCTTCAAGAGATCAGTCAAGTCAAGTTCAGCTGAGCATATCTTTCTTCTGCAAGATAAAAGTCACGGGACCTTCATTGATCAGGCAAACGTCCATCGATGCGGCAAAAATTCCTGTTTCGACTTTTAATCCAAATTTTTTGATCTGATTCACAAAATGACGGATAAGCGGTTCGGCTCGAGATGGCCCTTCCGCCTTATCAAAACTGGGCCTCCTCCCCTTCTTGACAGAACCAGCCAACGTAAATTGGGAAACGGCCAAGACTTCTCCCTGGACATCACACAGGGAAAGGTTCATCTTTCCTTCATTATCAGGAAAGATCCTCAACTCCGCGATCTTTTGCGCCAGGTACTTCGCGTCCTCCTCCGTATCTCCTTTTTCAATACCCACAAGAAGGCAAACGCCCTGTTGGATTTTTCCCGATACTTTGCCTTGGACAGATACCGAAGCTTCCTTGACTTTTTGGAGAACGATAATCACATCAACTCCTACTTTTTCAGTATTTTATCTCTGGAAAAAACATTTTTAAGGCTCTTCAGGTCTTCATGACTGAACAGGAGATTCAGCACCAGATAGACAACGATTCCGATGGAAATAGCCGCAGCAAGAATCCCCAATTTCTGGCTAAAAACCATCTGTTCAAAATCAAAATGTTTGACAAAATACCACACAACAGCACCCATCCCTGCCGCAGAAATGGCAGATTTAAAGGCAGAGATCGATATGCTCTTTTTATGGATATGTCCTATTTTCCTCTCCAAAAGATAAAAAAGCGCAAGAAAATTAAAAACAGAAGAAATGGATAAAGCTAAAGCGATGCCTCCCACGCGAAGCTGACTCATAAGCAGAATGGAAAGCAAGATGTACAATCCCATGATGAAAGAGGCCACGATCACAGGGGTTTTTATGTCCTTTAAGGAATAAAAGGCAGGAGCCATAATCCTCACCCCGGATATAAAAGGAATTCCCAAGGCAAAAAAGAACAAACAGGATGTACTCATCGCCGTGGATTGCTCGTTAAATTCCCCTCTCTGGAAAAGCACTTGAATGATCGGGCGATTCAAAAGAAGCAAACCCACCATGGCCGGCAATGTTACCAAAAAGATAAGTTTAAACGAGTAAACAAGAGTTTTTTTCATCCCATTTATGTCCTGTTTGGCAGCTTGATCAGAAAAAGTGGGGAGAAGGGCGATGGAGAGGGCGATTGTGAACAAGCCGAGGGTCAACTCCTGCACTCTTGCCGCATAATAAAGCGAGGACACACTCCCCTCCTCGAGAAATGAAGCTATTATGCGACTTATGGCATAATTGATCTGGTAAAGGCCTGCCCCGAATATCCCCGGGACGAGCAGTTTCCACACTTTGCGCACACCCGGATGGGTGAAGGAGAGCATCGGTTTAAATCGCATTCCATGACGCCAGAGAAAAGGAAGCTGAAAGGCCAACTGAAAAATCCCTCCGACAACCACTCCAGCGGCAAAAACATAGGAAGGTTCTTTTGCCTTGCCGGCAAAAATTCCGGCAAGCGTGATGATCGAAAGGTTAAACAAAACAGGCGTAAAAGCGGGCACAAAAAATTTGCGGAATGAATTCAGGATCGCCATCGCCAACGCTGCTAAGCTGATCAAAAAAATATAAGGAAACATGAACCGGGTCAGTGTGATGGTCAAGTCCCATTTCCCGGCAACATCCTTGAATCCGATGGATATCAATTTAACCAAAACGGGAGCAAACACGACACCCAGGACAGTGATCAGGGCCATGATCACCGTCAGATCGAAAAAGAAATAATGGGCAAACTTCCAGAGTTCATCTCGCGATTTCTCTCTTTTCTGTTGGGTAAAAACAGGAATAAACGCCGCCGTCATCGCTCCCTCTCCTGTTAAACGTCTCAACAGATTGGGAATGGTGTAGGCAATCGTAAACGCATCCATTCCCCTTCCCGTGCCCATGTAATTGGCTTGGATCATATCTCGGAGAAGCCCAAAGATGCGACTCAAAAGAGTAGGGGCTGACACGGCAAGAGTTGCCCTGATTAATTTCTGGTTTTGCTCTTTCTCTTCCATCATATGCGCATATGACCCCATATTCCTAGTTGACTTCAGTCTTAAGATATCTTATCATACTTTTTTACTCTAGGAGAAAGAAATGGCTCAACACATGTCGGCAATACAGCAAGAAAGACGATCCCTTCGCCGCAACCTGATCAACAGAAAAAATAAGTCTATTCTGCGGACACATATAAAAGCCATAAGGACGGCCATCGCAAATAAAAATCGTGAAGAAGCAGAAAAACTCCTCCCGCAGACATTTTCCACGATCGATAAATCTGTTAAAAAAGGAACAATCCATAGAAAAACAGGGGATCGGTATAAATCCCGACTGAGCCGCCAGGTCGAAATGATTAATCCCTCTCCTTCGAAGTAGTCCTCACCTCTTTTCTCAACTGACAATAATGAAAAAGGAATCCTTCCAGTAAAGTTTGGGGATTCAGATCTGTCGTCTTGACCTTTAAATCGATCTCTTTGAGCTCAGAAAAAAGATCATTCAGATCACTCATAGGAAACCTTTCTACCAAGGAAAAGAAACTCCTGAACTTATTGGTATAAAAATTGCCAAATCTTTCCTGTATTTGGGGACGCAGTTCTTTGAAAATGGCCTTTTTATCCTTTTCTTTCTCCTTTAGCCAAAGCTTAGCCAAAAAAATGTCGCGAAAAAATTTGGCTGTTAAGCCAAGAATGAATTCGGGCCTTACGCTTTCTCTGAACAGATTATCCAAAACAATTAGACTTTTCTCAAAATCGGCCTTTTCCAGATTATCCACGATCTCCCATTCATAAAAGGATTTGATCCATCCCGAGACCGCGTTAACATCATCCAATTCGACTATTTTTTTTTCTCCGACGAATACAGATATTTTTTCTAGCTCGTTTTTCACCCGGGCAAGATTATTGCCAGTAAGCTCAGCCAGTCGCGCCATAGCATCCTGGGTCGCTCTTTTTCCCAATAAAGAAAGCTTCTTGTCCATCCATGAGAATAAATTCCTGCCTTTTAGAGGCTTGAGCTCCTTGACATGAACGAGAGCGGAAGGAAACGAAGAAAACAACCGGAAAATGGGAGCGCTCCTGCGAAGCTTCCCAGGATAAATGACAACAAGAGCCGTTTGATCGGAAGGTGAAGAAAAATAATCTTTTAGGATTTTTTCCTCTGTAGAGGAAAGGCGCTCTCCCTTTCCAACAGAAAGGCTCACAGCGATGACCCGCCAGGACGAAAAGAAGAAGGGGATCGTGCGGGCAAGATCCATAATCTCCATCCATGACTGGTCTTCAAGATTGCATTTTTCGATGTTGTAATCCTGATCATCGGGAGAAATCAATGCCCCTTTCAGCTCGTCGATGAATTCTTCAGCAAGAAAGGGTTCTTCCCCATAAAAAAAATAACAGGGATGAAGGGCTTTTGTGTCGATTTCCTTTCCCAAAAAAGAACTGTACACTCTTTTTAAAATCCCTCTAAGATGGCTACCACGAGGCTTCGGGCAAATTTCACAACCATCTCGTCAATCGCTTCTGTTTCTACCGACTCAAAGTCCGTACCTTCCGGCACTTCGTACTCTCCTTGGTAAACAAAGGACGGATTAGAAAAAATCACTTTTTTCTGAACCACATCCCTAAGGATCACCTTGGCAACGATCGAAATGCTATACCTGTCGGCTGTTGCGTCTTCTCCAAAGCCGATCGGATTAGCATGGAAACGGAGGATTTCTCCTATCAGAACTGCATCCGCGCTATCTGCTTCATCCGTTATTTCCACTTTTCCCCGAGCAATCATCTCGTCGATCACCCCTTGTGTCAGTTTTAAATCCAGCTCAAACCGGGTTGTCCGATTGGCAAACATCGGGATATTTAGCACCTTAATATGAGGCGGCAGAAAGCTCCCCGTCCCTCGAAGATGGTAACCGCACTGCAGAAATAACAAACAAACCAAAAAAAGGAGAATTATTTTTTTCATTCAATCCCCTTATATCTATATTACGATATTGATTAACTTATTCTTGATGTATATCATCTTTTTTACTTCTTTGTCGCCGATAAGATTGCAGATTTTATCCAAACCCAGAGCTTTTTCTTTCAGCTCTTCCTCCTTTGTTTCTCTTTCAACTTCGAACCTATCCCTCAATTTCCCGTTGATCTGCACAACAATCGTCACCCGCTCTTCTTTTGCCAACTCCGGCTCATAGGAAGGCCAAGGAGTCTGCACCAGAAGCGTTTGGTATCCCATTTGTTCCCACAGTTCTTCGCAGATGTGAGGTGCAAACGGAGACAGGAGCAGGATCATTTTTGCAACAGCCTCTCTAAGAAGCCCCTTGCCTTCATCGCTCTGTGTAAGACCTTCCTTTTCTGTCTTGATAAGGTTAAACAATTCCATGATCGAGCTTATCGCCGTGTTCAAATGATATCTTTTATCGATGTCTTCTGTAACTTTTCGGATCGTTTGGTGCATTTTGATCCTCAACGGGTGTATCTCGTCTGTCCCCGGTGAATAATCGGATTCTTCTGATGGAACTCCTCCCGAGAGGAAGGATTTGTTCTCTTGGAAAAAGAACCAAATGCGATTCAAAAAACGGTAACACCCCTCGATTCCCTTTTCATTCCAAGCAAATTCTTTTTCGGGAGGAGATGCAAAAAGGATGTAAAGTTTCACTGTGTCAGCTCCATAGTCCTTCACCATGTCGTCGGGATCCACAACATTACCTTTTGATTTGGACATCTTTGCCCCATCTTTTGTTACCATCCCTTGGGCAAGGAGTCGGGGAAAGGGTTCATCTATGCTTGTCAGGCCAGCATCTCTGAAAAACTTACAGAAAAATCGGGCATAAATCAGGTGCAGGATGGCATGTTCCACTCCACCAATGTAGAGGTCCACAGGAAGCCAGTAATTGACCGGTTGGGGATCGAAAGGAAGTTTGTTCTCCTCTGGGGAACAATACCGAAAGTAATACCAGGAAGAATCGAAAAAAGTATCCATCGTGTCTGTTTCTCTTCGGGCTTTCTCTCCACACTGTGGACATTTGGTTTGAACAAAACTTGTCGCATTCTCCAGTGGTGAACCCTCCTCCCCGGTAAATTCGACATCCGGAGGAAGAGTAACCGGAAGATCCTCATACGGGACACCCACGATTCCGCATGTTGGGCAGTAAATAATCGGGATGGGCGTCCCCCAATACCGCTGGCGAGATATTCCCCAATCCCGAAGTCTGTACAGAATGCTTTTGCGTCCAAACCCATTCTCCTCTGCATACTGGGCCATTTTTTCAGATGCCTCTGTGGAGGGCAGACCAGAAAAGTTTTCGGAATCGACCACAAATCCCTTTCCTTCATAAGCCTCCTCCAGCTCTTCTGGAGGGGATTCTTTCTCCGGCACGATTACAACCCGGATAGACAAGTCGTATTTCTTTGCAAATTCAAAATCTCTTTGGTCGTGGGCAGGAACAGCCATGATCGCGCCTGTTCCGTATTCCATCAAAACATAGTTGGACACCCAAATCGGAATTTCTTCACCTGTAAAGGGATTGATCGCCTTTGTTTCAGTATCGATTCCCTGTTTTTCCATCTCTTCTGGATCTTTGCGCATCCGTTGTTCAGCAGCACTCTTTGCGATCCACGCTTTTGATTTATCCTCATGGGCAGTACCTGCGATCAATTCCAATACTATAGGATGTTCGGGAGATAACGCCATAAAGGTCGCGCCGAAAATCGTATCCACTCGGGTTGTGAAGATATCGATACTCTCAGAAGAACCGACGATAGGGAAGGAGATATGACCACCTGTGCTTTTTCCTATCCAATTTTTCTGCATCCGGAGAACATGTTCAGGCCATTTTTCCAGCGCTTCATGTCCGTAAAGGAGTTCTTCAGCATAATCCGTAATCCGCAAAAACCACTGTTCCATATCCTTCTGCGTTACATTCGTCTCGCAACGCCAGCATTTTTTTTCGATCACCTGCTCGTTGGCCAACACCGTTTGGCATGAAGAACACCAATTGATCCAGCTTTTCTTCCGATAGGCCAGGCCTTTTTCCAGCATCTTGAGGAATATCCATTGATTCCACCTGTAGTATTCCGGAAGACAGGTGTTTACCTCCCGAGACCAATCATAGCTGAATCCCAGTCTTTTCAACTGTTTCTTCATGTGGGAAATATTTCCTAGAGTCCACTTTTGAGGATGGATCCCTTGGGTTATGGCAGCATTTTCCGCAGGCATGCCCAATGCATCCCACCCGATGGGATGGATAACATTTAATCCTTTCATCATCTTGAACCGTGCTATCACATCCCCGATGGCGTAATTTCGGACCTGCCCCATATGAATTCGTCCTGAGGGATAAGGATACATTTCTAAGCAATAGTATTTCGTTTTTTGCGGATCCTCACAAAACGCAAACACTCCTTGATCTTCCCAAGTCTTCTGCCACTTTTTCTCTATGCGGCCAAAATTATAATCTTCCTTCATCGGTTCCTCTGTGTTTTTTTCAATATCTGAGGCAATCCTAAATATTAGATTTCTCACCCTTAAATGTCAAGAATTTGCCCAGGAGCCAACCCCTCCCCCCTATCATTAAGGTGGATGCGAGGCCGTTTCCCGCAATATGGCCCATTTCGTGAATCATCCTCCCTGCCATGGCAGGGATTTACTGGCAACGTCATCCGGAACACACTGTATTTTATCGTGTGTTTTTTTTTATTTTGAGAGGTTCCTTTGAAAATGTGAAAATCGTTTTAAAAGGAGTGCGGCTATTTCCGTCCTGCGACCCAGGATGTTGTTGAGAAGTAACTCGACTGTGGCAATCCGATGTGCAGGTCTGCCCGCATCCGGTGTTCCGACTGTGGGGAAAGTGGATGCGGGAGGAGACAAAGGGGGAGAAATAGTCGCAATAGGTCTCCCTGAAGAGATTATAAAATCACAAAGATCCTACACCGCCCGTTATTTACTAAAATACCTGTAAAAACTCAGGCCTCTAGAATAATTTTGAACATAAAGTAACGGCTGTTGTAAGAACGGTAGTCCAGAGAATAATACCGATGATGGTCCATCCCAAAAGTTTTGTTTTTTTGTTAA
>DAOWCB010000321.1 GCA_030633795.1 Candidatus Aminicenantota bacterium
AGGCCATGAATGAAGCATATAATCCGATCGCAGAGAAAACCCGGCTTGTCGAAAAAAATAGCCGTCCTCTTTTTAAGGCGACAAAGGAAAATAGGCTGAATGTTTCGCCTGCTCTCAGCCCGGATGGGAGCCAGATCGTTTTCCTTTCAAGCCGAGATCTGTTTTCGATCGATATGTATCTTGCCGATGCAAAGACAGGAAAAATCATTCGCCGATTGGTAAAAACAGCTACAAACCCTCGTTTTGACAGTTTGCAGTTCCTCAATTCCTCTGGCTCTTGGGATTCTAAGGGAGAGCGGTTCGTTTTCGGCGGAATAGCCAAAAGTGAGCCTGTACTCGTCGTTGTCAACACAAAAACCGGCAAAAGGGAGAAAGAGGTCGTTTTCAAGGAATTGGGGGAGATTTTGAACCCGACCTGGTCTCCGGATGGACGTTTCGTCGCCTTTTCTGCTCTTGATGGAGGATTATCGGATATTTTCTTGTTAGATCTTGAAACCGAAGAGTTGAAAAAACTGACCGACGATCCTTTTTCCGACCTGTATCCTTCTTGGTCTCCAGATGGCAGCACCATTGCCTTTGTCACCGACCGCTTTTCCAGTGACCTCTCGATCCTTAACATCGGGGACTTTCAAATGGCCTTGTTGGATCCCGACACGGGCGATATCGAGCAGATCCGAGGATTTCTCGGGGCGAAAAATATCAATCCTCAGTGGGCTCCTGATTCAAAAAGCCTTTTCTTCATGTCCGATCGTAATGGCATTTCCAATGTTTATAGAGTCGATCTTGTCAGCGGGGAAATTTCCCAAGTGACAAATCTCTTCACAGGTGTAAGCGGCATCATGGCCGAGAGTCCCGCCCTGTCGATTGCTCAAGAGACCGGCCAGATGGCTTATAGCGTCTTTGAGGAGAATAACTACAGCATTTATGCCATCGATTCTTATGAACTCCTTTCCGGGGAAAAGCCAAATGGTGATTTTGGAGAGATCTTGCCGTCCTTGCTCCCGCCAAGAAAAAAGGGCGAAGGAGAGGTGATCGCCCTCCTCAACAATCCGCTGTATGGACTACCTGAAGAAGCCGATTTTGAAATTTCCGATTATAAGCCGAAACTGGCTCTGGATTATGTAAGCCCTGGCCAGATGGCTGTAGGTACAGATCGATTCGGGATGTATGCTGGTGGAGGGATCATGCTGAATTTCAGCGACATGCTCGGTTATCACAACCTGTTCACCATGGCGCAGGTCAACAACCGAGTCGAAGATTCAGCTCTGTTGGTTGGGTACCAGAACATGAGGAGCAGATTGAACTGGGGAGCTGTTGTACAGCGGATTCCTTATGTGTATGGCGGGGTTTCTATGGGATATGGGGACTTTTTGGGACAGACGGCTCTTCTCGAACAGGAATACATCTTTCGCCAGGTCAATTATCAAGCATCGATTTTTGCCTTTTATCCTTTCAATAAATCCCGCCGATTCGAACTGTCTGCGGGCTACCGGTTGATCGATTATCAACAAGAAGTCCGCACGCGGGCTTACACGATCGATGGGTTCTTTTTGGACCAAATCAAGCAGGAATTGGATGCTCCGGATAGTCTATATTACGGATTTTTCACGGCAGCTTTTGTGTATGACAGCTCCTTCTTTGGTGCTACTGCTCCGATCCTTGGGCAGAGCTACCGTATCGAATTTACGCCCTATTTTGGAGGCAATTTGAATTATTCTTCAATACTCGCCGATTACCGGCGGTACTTCATGCCCGTAAGGCCGTTCACGCTGGCTTTCCGCATTATGCATTATGGTCGTTATGGGAATAACGCCACAGACGACCGTTTTTATCCCTTGTTTTTAGGTTATGAAACTCTGCTCCGGGGATACAATTCATCCTCGTTCGGTTTCGACGAAAATGATGTTTATGCGCAGCTGTTCGGAAACAAGCTGATGATAGCCAATGTAGAACTTCGTTTCCCGCTTTTTGGGGTTCTTGGTTTAGGAAGAGGATATTACGGTATTTTTCCGGTGGATTTTGTGGCCTTTTACGATGCCGGGATAGCTTGGGGATATGAAGTCGAAGGATCCACCCAGAGTAAACCCTTCTTTTTGGGCGGCAATCGCAGACCACTCTCGAGTGCTGGCATAGGACTCAGGATGAACTTGATGGGATTCCTGATCATGGGATTCAATGCCGTGAAACCTTTCAACAGACCGAACAAAAACTGGGTGTTCCAGTTCACGATCATGCCAGGATTTTAAGCATTCTTTTCAGCCGGGCTTAAAATCTTGCAAAAAATAAAGCGCCTGTTCTGGCAGATTCGTTGGCACTTAAATTCTATCCTCTTGCTTCCTGTACTCCTTGATTTTTCTTTTTGTTAGGTTGATCAGTTTTGTCACCTTGATATTCCGCGGGCAAACCCGAGTGCATTCGAATCGGTTTTCGCAAGGCCAAATGCCGTCCGGATAATCTAACTCCGGGAGTCTCTCCTCAAATCCTTTGTCCCTGTCGTCATCGATGAAGCGGGATGCCTGAACAACGGCAGCAGGCCCCAGAAATTCTGGATTCTTTTCCTGTTTCACCGGACATGCTGAGAAACAAGCTGCGCAAAGAATGCATTTGGTGGCATCGTCGAATTTCTTCCTTTTTTCGGGAACTTGGATGCGCTCTTTTTCTTGAACAGACTCAGGGTTGATCTGATAAGGTTTCACTTTGCGATAATTTTGGAAAAACGGGGATTGATTCACCATTAGATCTCGTTGCACCGGAAGGTTTCGCAGAGGTTCCACCTTGACTGTAGCTCCGTCCTTTTCAGCCACGTCTTTGATCAATGTTTTGCACGCAAGTCGCTCTTTGCCGTTTATAACCATCGCATCCGACCCGCATA
>DAOWCB010000195.1 GCA_030633795.1 Candidatus Aminicenantota bacterium
AAGTTACGGAGAAACAGAAAGAGCTGGAGGGAGTTGTCAGAGGCATCAACACATCAATGAATAAGGCCGATGATAGACTCGAAGAGCTGATCAAACTGAGAGAAGAGATGGATGAGACTATCAAAAAGCTTGTGGGAAAACGATTGGATCTGGAAAAAGAGCGCAAAGATCATCAAGAAAAAATCGATGAATTGGATAAAAAGCTTAAAGCGATCGAAGAAGACGGCAAGAAAAGAATCCGTGAATTCCATAAAGAAATCAAGGAGTGGAAAAGGAATAAAGAAAAACTAATCGAGAAAATAGAACACGTCGAGAAAAAAAAGGATCCTCTGTTCGTACGTTTGGGCAAACAAACCGATGAAACAAGAGAGAATCACCAGGAGCTGTCCGTGTTTTACTCTCAAATCGATCGGTCAAACGAACGCATCGGCGAATTGGAACGACAGATAAAGAATCTCTAATCCTCTCTTTTTGCAGAATAAGGACATGAAAAAGCCAAAGATGTTCGTTCAAATCTGTTGTGCACCCGATGCGCTGTATGTAATGGCCCTTCTCGGGAAAGATTATGATGTGAGCGGTTTTTTTTACAATCCGAATATCCACCCTCGTGAAGAATACGATCTAAGATTCGAGGAAACACAAAAAGTAGCCGCCATCCTCGGGTTTGAAATCATCGAAGGACCATATGATGACAGCCGGTGGCACTCGATAACCACCAAGTTCAAGGACGAGCCGGAAAAAGGACGAAGATGCGATGTGTGTTATGCTTTAAGATTGGAACAGACAGCCAAAAAAGGAGCTGAACTGGGATTCGATATATTCACTACTGTGATGAGCTTGAGTCCATGGAAAAAAGCAGACGTCATGAACAAGATCGGAAAAATGTTTGGACGGCGGTTCCAAATACAATTTCTGGAAGCAAATTTTAAAAAGAAGGATGGGTTCAAAAAGAGCATGGAACTCAGCAAACGACACAAACTCTACAGACAAGACTATTGCGGATGCATTTACTCAATTCGGGGACAGGATACGCTTTCACCAATTAATACTGTTGGAATTAAGTGAAAGAGTATCCTGTCCCCAATTTAATGATAATGAAAAAAGGAAAAGGATTGGCGGTTGAGATGGTGGTGTTTGGCGTTGTCCAAGGAGTGGGCTTCCGTCCGTTTATCTATCGCCTGGCGCAAGACCTCAACTACAAAGGTTGGGTAAAAAACATCGGATTCGGAGTGGAAATCCACATCGAAAAAGACAAAAAGAGCGACTTCCAAGACTTTCTCTTCGAGCTTCAGAACAACACCCCTCCTCTCGCCCAGATAAAAGAAATCACGGTTAATCCGGCGTCCCATCTTGGACTCGAACGTTTCATAATAAAAAAAACCAAAAAGGAAAAGAGTTTCGTTTTTATCTCTCCCGACATTTCTGTGTGCGAAAATTGCTCTACGGAGATGATGTTGTCGAGTAACCGAAGATATGGCTACCCATTCATCAACTGCACAGACTGTGGCCCTCGCTACACCATTGTCCAATCCCTTCCGTATGACCGGAAACAAACCACCATGAAAAGCTTCATTATGTGCCCCTCATGTAAAAAAGAATACACTAATCCCCTTGACAGAAGATATCATGCTCAACCCATCGCGTGCCCCATCTGCGGGCCCCAAATCAAACTTGTCCAATCCCGCACCCGAAAAGAACTGAAAGGCGGAATCGATAAAGCTTCTTCTCTCCTTAAACAAGGCAAAATCCTGGCAGTCAAAGGATTGGGAGGATTCCATCTCGTGTGTGATGCCCAAAACGCCTCAGCCATAAAGAGGCTGCGGCAAATTAAAAACCGAAAAACCAAACCTCTTGCCCTAATGGCCAAGGATATGGCTATCGTTCAAAAATATGCCCACACCTCTCCAGCAGAAAAATCCCAACTTCTCTCTCCACGCCGCCCTATAGTGCTTCTGAAAAAAAGAAAAAACATCCGCCACATTGCCCCCCATTTGGATGAGATGGGACTCATGCTGCCATACACACCGCTCCATTATCTTCTTCTTGAAAACATCGACCTGATCGTAGCCACCAGCTCAAACCAAAAAGATGCCCCGATCATGAAAGACGAAAGGGAAGGAATCGATGATCTCTGCGACTATATTCTGACCCATGACCGTCCGATACACATCAGGACCGATGACTCGGTGATGAAGGTGGTCAACGACCAGCCCCTATTCCTCAGGCGTGCGCGCGGATATGTCCCCTATCCTCAGCCGGTTCCCAAAATCCTGGAATCGGATCAGCACATTCTGGCTCTGGGAGCAGAGTTGAAGGATACCATCTCGGTCTACAAAAACGGCTATGTCATCACCAGTCAATTCTTGGGAGATTTGGATGAATACCAGAACTACCGATATTTTGAGGAGACCATCCAGCATCTGACAAAAGTCTTCGAGGTCGATCCCAAAATGGTTGTTTCCGATCTGCATCCCGATTTCCACACAACACGATACGCCCAAAAAACCCAAATTCCTCACATCCAAGTCCAGCATCATTTTGCCCACGTCCTGGCTGTCCTCCTCGAGCATGAATATCCTGCCGATCGAAAAGTTTTAGGCGTTTCCTTTGATGGATACGGCTACGGCGCAGATGGAAAGGCCTGGGGAGGGGAATTTCTTGTGGCAGACTATGATGGCTACACAAGATTCGCACATTTTGCCGAAGTCCCGCTTCCCGGAGGAGATTTGGCAGCTAAGCAGCCCTGGCGAATGGCTTTGTCCTTTTTGAGACATTCCTACGGGGAGAATCTTCCGGTCTTGAAAGCTATGAAAAAAGTCAGCCCCAAAAGGATAAAGGGTGTGATGGAAATGATGAATCACAACATCAACGCACCTTTATCGTCAAGCTGCGGACGTCTGTTCGATGCCGTCTCGTTTATTGTGGGAATCTCTCCTGCGGAAATGGAGTTCGAAGCGGAGGCACCGATGCGGTTGGAATCCGCCGCAGCTCGAAGGAGCCGGGGATGGTACGGTTTTGAAATATCTGAGGGCCTCTCCCCACAGGAAAGCCACAAAATATCATTTCAAAAAATGATTAGAGCTATCGTACGGGAAACCGAGCGCTGCGTTCCTGTCTCCGATATTTCAGCCAAATTCCACAAAACATTGGCTTATGCTATCGCCCGAGTGGCAGAAAAGGCCAAACAGCAATACAGAGTCAATACTGTAGCTTTAACAGGAGGAGTTTTCCTCAACAGAAGGCTGATCCAAGAAGCTTATAAAATCCTGGAGAGGAAGGGATTTGCTGTCCTCAGACCCATTCAATACTCACCCAATGACGAGTCCATAT
Organism: Candidatus Aminicenantota bacterium; assembly: GCA_030633795.1. GTDB lineage: Bacteria > Acidobacteriota > Aminicenantia > Aminicenantales > Aminicenantaceae. The sequence continues at coordinate 3,331 of DAOWCB010000195.1, forward strand.
CGGTGGGACAGATTGCTTTTGCGTTGAAGTCATTGCATAGCATGAAATGACAACGGGATCATGGAGCGTCATTCTGTGTGGAGCTTTATCCCGCCGATAAAAGAAAAAATCACATTGAACAAGACGGCAATCAGAAATCCAGCCAAACCTATCAATATAAATCCGAAAATACCGCCGAAAAGCCCATAAAAAAGCCCACCGATCAGACTGCCGTGAAGTTCTCTCAAAAATGAGGGCAAAACACCGACCATTCTAGTCAAAAAATCTGTCGAACCTGCAAATGCTCCCATCACGATACCGATAAGAAGACCGAGAGAGCCAAAAAACAGAGCCAAGGATAAAGGATGGACCGAACGCAAAACCTGCTCTTCTTTTTCGGGTTCTTCCTCGAAAGGAGATTCGATATCGAATTCCCCAATGGGTTCCCAGGTTTTTTCCCCTTCTTCCTCTTCTTCCTTTTTGTCACAGTCAGGGCAAAAAAAGGAATATTTATCGAGGATTCTTCCGCAATTCGGACATGTAAATTCCTCCTCTCCTTCTTCCTCTTTTCTCTCCTTCAAGCTTTCTCCACAGTAGGCACAAGCTTCATTCTCCAAATCGTTCTCAAATCCACATTTAACACAAATTGCTCTTTTATCTTGCAGCGAAGGAGGTTTCGACTCGATCCAATCATTCCCATCAAAAAAATACCACTTGCCCGTTTGCGCACCGATCGTCCAGAATCTTCCATCTTTATCTTGAAGACGCAACTCTTTCAACTTCTTCTTGAAGTCGGGTTCAGATAGTCGTTTCCGGTTGAATTCAGCCTTTAGCTGTTGAAATTCCTTCTCG
>DAOWCB010000295.1 GCA_030633795.1 Candidatus Aminicenantota bacterium
AAATACGGCATTTTTTGAAATTACTGCCTTCTTTTCAAGATAAGAGCCATAAATGACCATAAACGTTCCGCCCAAAGACATCGAAAAAAACGCCATTCCTAAAGCCGCCGCCATTACCGAGGGTTTTAATGCATCGAAACGGAAACTCCCGATAAACCAATCGATCCCCTGTTTAGCACCAGACAACGTGACAGACCGAAAAATCAAAATTATCAGAATCACAAACAGCGAGGGCACAATCCATTTGCTTGTTCTTTCGATTCCTTTTCGTAAACCCTTCACGAGAACGATTCCGCAGGTGAATATCACGAACGCCGTCATCGAAAGCTGAAGCAGAAAGGAAGTCAAATCGAAGCCCTGTTGGGGAGGGAGGATAGCCCCCGCATCAAGATGTCCCCCAAAGACATTGACCAGTTCCCCGAGCGCATGAAATCCCACCCATCCCAAGGCATTGGAGTAGTAGCCAGTTGCCCAAAACACGATAAAAAAAAGGAAATAACCTACGTATTTTCCGCCGGGCAGCGCCCCCTTTTCATATGCACCTAGGGTGCCTCGTTGGGTGTGCCGGCCGAGGATCCATTCGGCCATCAAAGCCGGTATTCCGATAAAAAGGACAACTCCCAGATAAAAAAGAACAAACGCTGCGCCTCCGAATTTCCCCACCATGTACGGGAACCGCCAGACGGCCCCCAATCCGACAGCCACGCCGATCATGGTCATCAAAAGGCCAAAATTAGATGTAAATGTTTCTCTTTTCAACCGTCAGTCTTCCCACAAGTGGATCTTGTAATACTCGTCCACCATTTTTTGGATATTGACGGTTACACCCTTTGTGGGTCCTTTGGTCAGTGGCTCTTTCTGGAACCTTTCGGGAAGCGTATCATCTTCTTTGGTCACTCCCAGACGTTTGTTGAAAGCGTGATCCAAATCGATGGCATCTGCCAAAATTTTCGCCAAATATTCCGGCGCATAATCCAATCCTGTTCCGGCCTTTAAAAGGGATGAAGCTCTCTCCAAACTCAAAATATCCATGCAAAGCCCGATATTCTTGCACATAGTCAGACAATCGGTGAGAAGCGCAATTTTTTCCGAATAACTCACCAGGGCCGCCTTGCCCTCCTCTTCGAGCCTGTCAGCCGCCTTTTCTGTGCCAAATCGCTTCTTGGCTTCTTCTTTCCTGTTTGTCAATTCAAAGTAGGGCTCGGCACGAAGGTGATCAGCACCCCGGGAAGCGATGGCGTATGTCAGCCCGTAAGCTTTGATGCCCCTGGGGTCTCCGCAGATTATATCCAAACCTTTGACATGCATGACCAGCTTTTGCGCTTCTTTACTGAATCGCTCTGCCAGTTTTTTTGTGCCTTTCGCCAGTTCATCCCCTATCCCCCGGCGGAAAGCGATCATGTCCACGATCTGGCGGATCTTTTCTTTTTCGCCCCAGGTTATACTGAATCCATCTAAGTCCTGTGGATGGATAATCCCCTTTTCCTGGCACTCCATGATCCAACCGATCACCTCTGATGTGGAAATCGAATCCATCCCGATTTGATTCAGATAAGCATTCATTTCCAGAGCGAACGGAAGACTTTGATTGCCAATCCGGGATGTGAATCCGCAAAGGGTTTCAAATTCGGGCCCTTCGGCTTCCTGATCATCAGCCATATAATAACGGGAGCAGTGCACATTGCAGTTGAAACAGGATTTATTCTTGACTTTAAAAGAACTGGCCAGTTTCTGCCCAGATATCTCATCCACATACGCGCATACACCCTCCTGAAAATGATTGGTCGGGAGGATGCCGATGCTGTCGAGGTCCTTCATTAACATCGTAGTGCCGAGGTTATGGCGCTTTGTGTATTCGCTGTGTTCCAATATTTCTCGATCGATCTTTCGGTTTTCTTCAAGAAAAACGAGCGGATCGGCAAACTCGACAGGCTTGGAACCGCGCACAGCCAGAGCCTTCAGGTTTTTGGATCCCATCACAGCGCCCATCCCGGTGCGGCCGTTCACCCTGTTCCCGCTGGATACGATTGCGGCAAATGCCACGCAGTTCTCCCCTGCCGGTCCGATGGCAGCCACCTGGATGGCAACATCGCCTTGTTCTCTTCTTATGTCCTCTGTCGTTTCAACGATTTTTTTGCCTTCATATTCTGGACAATCCACAAATTTCACTTCAGCCTCAGTAACAAGAAGATAAATAAGGTTATCTGCCTTGCCAGTAACGATGATTTGATCGAATCCCGTGAGTTTCATCTCTGCCCCGAACTGTCCTCCGGCAGCAGAGTCTCCCAAAATTCCTGTGAGCGGCGATTTAGCAGTGACCGTGTAGTAGGCCGATGCTGTGAGAAAAGACCCGGTTAAGGGACCGACACCGAATATCAGGATATTGTCCGGCCCTAACGGATCACAATTTATGTCCAATTCCTCGAAAAGCCTTTTGGAGTTGGCCGCTCTTCCGCCGATGACAGGTTTTACCCAGGATGAATCCAGAGGCTCGACCTCGAACGTCCGCTCGGTGAGATCGATCCGGAGGATGTTTCCGCCGTACCCGTATTCAAGCATGCTTGCGGCTCCAGGTCTCTCTGAGGGAAGCCCCCATTTTTTTCAGGTAATACAACCGTTTTTGGTTCGGGCTCATCTTGTTTGTTTCTTTTTGGATCGCATCCAGAGATGACCCATGCTCTCCTTTTGCAAATGTGATGGCTCCTTCTGTACAAACTTCTACGCACTTGGGCTTTCCCCCACAGAGATCACACACATACACAATGTTTTCGTAAATTTCCATCGCGCCCATCGGGCAGGCCTTTTCACAAACCCCACACAGGCTGCACACGGTGGGCGAGACGATGATCTGTCCCAAAGAGCCCAAAGACAAAGCCTCTTCTGGGCATTTCAAACAATATTTTTCTTCACACTGGATACACAGCACAGGACCATCGATGCCCAGTTCATAGAGATTCAGGACCTTGATCCGGGCCAATCGGTTGCTGACTTTCCCCGAGTGGAAAAAAGCACAGACAACCTCGCACTTCTTACATCCGGTGCATTTGAACAGATCAGCCTGAATCAAGTCATGTTCCGTGTCAATCCTCTATTTCCAGGCGAT
>DAOWCB010000080.1 GCA_030633795.1 Candidatus Aminicenantota bacterium
CAGCCATCAGTCTGTTTTCGATTTAGCTGTCATGAGAAGCATGCCGAACATAAGCGTGGTCGTAGCTACTGACGCCGTGGAGACAAAAAAAGCGGTCAGGGCTATTGCGTCTATTCAAGGCCCCATCTACCTCAGACTCTGTCGCAACGAAGTTCCTGTCTTTTTTGATGATGATTATGAATTTGTTTTAGGAAGAGCAAATGTTTTAAGAGAGGGTTCGGATTTAACATTGGTGGTTACAGGAATATTGTTGGAAAGAACAATGAGTGCGGCTGAGGAACTGGCAAGAGAAGGGATTGAGTGCCGTGTTCTACAGGTTCCGACCCTAAAGCCCATAGACAGCGAGGCAATCACAAAAGCATCGGAGGAGACTGGAGCTTTGGTGGCGATTGAAGAGCACAATATCATTGGGGGATTGGGTTCGGCTGTGGCCGAAGTCCTTGGCTCTTCAATACCGGCTCCGCTTGAACGGATAGGCATACCGGATGTGTTCGCAGAATCGGGGGATTATAATCAATTGCTCGATAAGTACGGCATGTCATGCCAGGATATTGTTCGTGCAGCAAACGCGGTGCTTAAACGAAAAGGTATGAGTAAAAATTATAGTTGAGGGCATTTAAAGATGGAATGTCTAAGAAAGAACAATCTCCTGAGGGAAGTAAAAGAATGAGAGAATTGAAGGAAAAAGCAAAAAAACTATTGAATGATTTTAAGGAAGATAAATATATTTTTGGCGTTGATTGTCTGGATAGAATCAGTGAATTGGCAGCTCCCTTTGGTAAGCAGTGCCTTTTGATCACGAATTTAGGGAAGTGGAATGAGGTAGAATTAGAAAACATTATTACTTGCCTGAGAAGAGAAGATATCAAGATAATCGGTCCTGTAGACAGTGCAAAACCCAATGCACCACGGGAAGATGTTTCAAAGCTTGCAGAGGAGATTTCGAAAGCAAACCCGGACAGTATTGTTGTAGCAGATGGAGGATCTGGAATCGATGCCACCAAAGCTGCCAATGTGATTGCCACCTTAGGCGGGGATGTGGAAGATTACTTCGGTACAGGGAAAGTCACTGAGAAGCTCAGATCCTACGGGAAAACACTGACTCCATTGATCGCGGTTCAGACAGCTTCAAGCTCTTCGGCTCATTTGACTAAATATTCTAATATCACTGATATAAATAAAGCCCAAAAAAAATTGATTGTCGATGAAGCCATTGTGCCTCCGAGAGCCCTGTTTGATTACAAGCTCTCAATAACAATGCCCAGAGAGTTCACCTTAGACGGAGCCTTTGACGGCATCGCCCATAGTTTAGAGGTGTTTTACGGAGCTAAAAAAGGGGATTTTGATAAAATTGGTGAAATTGCTGAGGTTTGTATCGAGTTGATCATAAGTTCTGTACAGAAGGCTGTGGCAGATGGAGGGGATATCGATTCCCGGGAATCTCTGGGATTAGGAACCGATTTGGGAGGATACGCCATCATGATTGGTGGAACAAGTGGTGCTCATCTTACCAGTTTTTCCTTGGTCGATATACTGAGCCATGGCCGGGCATGTGCCATCATGAATCCCTATTACACCGTCTTTTTTGGCCCTGCCATTCAACAGCAGCTCCAGATACTGGGCAGGATTTATGAAAAATATGGTTTAATGGAAGAGAAGATTTCAAGCCTCAAGGGAAGAGAGCTGGCCGTAGCAGTGGCTAAGGGCATGATAAACCTAGCAAAGAAAGTTGGATTTCCTGCTACTTTGGGTGAAATCCAGGGATTTAGCGAGGCCCACATCGAAAGAGCGCTTGCCGCAGCAAAAAATCCACAGCTTGAGATGAAGTTAAAAAATATGCCAGTTCCACTAAACAGGGACATGATCGATAAATACATGGGACCGATTCTCCGTGCGGCCGCAGTTGGCGACTTCAGCATGATTAGGAATGTATGATTAAATTCTGGTGTTGGCTCGATTATTTGGGATATTTTAAATAAAGAAAAGAAAGACAAACAATCATAATAAAGGCAATCTTAACATAGGAACCGGAAATAATGGCCTTTTTGATGAGGAGATAACAATGGCAAGACGGGGAGTGACTGCAATCCTTTGGCTTTTTACTTTATGCTTGGCAATTCAACCAGGCGAAAAGATAAAGCAGGTTTTTATGCCACAAATCGACGGCGAATGGTGGGAGGTGACCGGCAATCCGATGGATCACAAATACGCTACCGAAAGGCAGGAGCCTGTGGATTTTGCCGTCTGGCAGGCCTCAGATGGTACCTGGCAGATGTGGTCCTGCTTCCGTAAGACCACCGCAGGAGGAGAGGAGGGGAGAACGCGGTTTTTTTACCGATGGGAAGGAAAGTCTCCCACGGATACCGCATGGAAATCCATGGGAATCGCCATGGATGCGGATCCTGAATTGGGAGAAACGCCTGGCGGACTCCAGGCTCCTCATGTGATAAAAGTCGGCGATACCTACCATATGTTCTACGGAGATTGGGTGAATATTTGTCATGCAACGAGCATAGACGGGAAAAATTTTGAGCGGGTGATTCAGGATAATGGTAAGACAGGTATGTTCACCGAAGGGCCGGAGGCCCATACCCGCGATGTCATGCTTCTCCAGCATCAAGGCATGTGGTATGCCTACTACACCGCCCGTGCCGAGGGAAAAGGCAAGGTCTTAACAGGACAGGTTTTTGTCCGGACAACCACAGATTTCAAGAGCTGGAGTGAATCAGAGATCGTTTCTTTCGGCGGACAGTCGGGCACAGGCTCTGGGTCATCAGAATGTCCCCATGTGGTCAAACTTGGAGAAGATGATTTTTATCTCTTTAAAACCCAGACCTACGGACGGTACGACCGGGAAAAGGACGACATCCGTAACCGCGGTGTTCCTCAGACCAGTGTTTACTATTCCAACAATCCGAAAATGTTCGGGATCGACCGGGATGAGGAGTATTTTATCGGACATCTGGCCGTAGCCGCTCCCGAAATCGTCCTCTACGAAGGCCAGTTCTATATTTTTGCCTTGAAGCAGGGATCCCTCGAGGGGATGCGATGTGCTAGACTGAAGTGGGTTGAAAAAGAGCTGTAGATTCTGTGGTATGAAGGCTACATCATCCCATTCCTAATTCCGAGCGGCAATTTCTGTTCATCTTCTTATTTTGATGACAATATGTGGGTCTTCCTTGTCCTGATCCGGATAAAAAATGCCGTTCCCGTACCCGTCGATGGCCTCGAAATAGTAGATGAGGTCGAATTCGGTTGTAAAAGCCTCTCCCGGAATCGTCGTTGAGTACAAGGCTTCACCTTTGGGTTCCATCGTCACAACGGAATACTCCCTAGCCTGACGGGTTGGCCGGTAGTAAAGGAGAACCCTTTCAATAAGAGATTGATCGGAGATTTCAGCTTTTATTTCTAAAGGCTTTCCAGGATCCCATTCCCGTACCGGGTCATGGACGACATCGGGAGGCGACCTGTCCGAAGTCACTTTGACTTGAAAAGTTTCCTCTTGAGATTTGCGCGGGACATGAACGACCTGGCCGGTGGAATCAGCGGCTTCGATAAAATAATGGATTTCTCCTTCTTGGACTGCCTCGCCTGGAATCGTGGCCGTATAAATAAAATCATCAGTCTTCTTCATCTTCACGATTTGGAAGGATTTCCCTCCGTCTACAGAGTAAGAAAGATTCACCCGTTTGATTTTCTCTGGTGGCTCTATGGTCGATGTAGTACCGCGGGCGATAGACAAACTGTCCTTGACGGGCTGCAGGATCTGAGGGGGAAGGGTCACAGTGGCTTGAATATTGATATCTTGACCTGGCAAAGCTCGACTTAAGGGGAGATGGGCGATGTGGGGTTCTACTCTCGTAAACGTCAACCCGTTGAGGATAAAATCAGCATCCGGAGCTGCGCTGACCTTGAGTCGGAAGTTGCTGTAGCGGCTGCCCACCATGTTGAAATTAAACCGCTTGACGATCATCTCTCCTTTTTTCACAATGAGGTTTTCGATGATGGGTCTTTCACCAAACCGCTCGATCACTGAAACACTCATCGGCCCGTGTTCCTTGGGATTAGGGCTTTCATCAGTTATGACGAGTGTACCCTGGTAGTGGCCTTCTGGAAGATCGATACGGAAAACTGCAGGATCTGTCCCCTGGATAAAATCCGAAAGCAGTGTTCGGGAGGGAATTTTATCCAAGTTTTTCAGGTTGGAGGCTCGCCAGGCCGCTCGAGGGATTCTCCGTGGCCGATCCGCCTTCAGGGCGACCTCTCCGTTCCATCCGAATCCCTGCTGGGGATTGAACAGGCTGTGGGGATGGACACCCATAAACCGGTGTTCGATTGTGTAAAAGTTAGTGTACCAGGGGGTGTAAATGGTTGTCACATTGGTATAGGCTTTGGGTCCGAAATCAAAGCCGAAGTCGAAATTCTTAAAAATTTTGAAGAGCTCCTCCTGATGCCGGATTTGTTCAAGGTCATTCTCGGTAAAAACAATGTTGTCTTTCCAGTGCCCAATACTTCCCGGACCCATGATGAGATTCGGGTAGTAGATCTCCTCGGCAACAGCCGAGAGCTTTTTCCAGATGTCCAGAGCTTTTTCAGCATGGGCAATAGATTGCTTCAGGAGGGAGTAATCGTGTAGTTTGTAGAAAAAACCCAGCTTATACGTTGCCCTGATTTTCTGCGCGAAGTAGCGAGCCATGCCTGAGAGAATCTGAAAATCTTTTTTGGTGGCCCAGTATTCTTTGTTTGTTCCCGACACCAGGGAATCAGCCTGCCGGAGAGAGCTCTCAATCTCTGCTGCGGTAGCTTCCATCCGTTGGGCCATATCTTCGGGCGTCAGCTTGGCGGAAGATTTGCCTCCCAAACGATTCTCGATGAATTCCATGAAATTACTGATCCGTGGCTCGTTAAAAGTCTGAAAGTGAAGGTAGAAATTGATCAAACCGCCCATATCCTTTTCGGGCCAGATGTACATGTTATAGTCTGAGGTGGCGTGGCCTAGAATGAGGGGGATAACGCGGCTTGCTGCTCGATAAGCCTCGGCGACAGCGGCTAAGGCCTCGTTTCCGAAACGGGAGCTTAGCTCTCTCATCCAAATTTCATCGCTCCCCTCAGGGTTGTAGGTCAGCCGTCCGAAGAGAGTGTAATAGCTCCAGTAGCGCTCGAATTCCCACTGGTAGTATTCTCTGTTTTTATCACGGAATATCCTCCAAGCGCCGGGCGCATTCCCATAACCCTTATGGGAGAGGGGAGCGCATATTTCGAAGCCCTTGGCATTTTGAAAGAGGGTTGTCGGGTCGAACCTCCGGACATAAGCGGGATCTCCCCAGAGGAGGAGCCGATGGGATCCCAGGCTCCAGACCTGATAAAGATTCTGGTATCGCTGGGGATGCTTGAGCCAATCGCCGTAGCTGTATGTCCACATGATCCGCGTTGGGTGGTAGGGAAAAACCATGTGTTCCCCCCAATATTTATGACTCACCCGCGTGGGAAGGCCCATATCCAGGGCTGCTTGTAGAGTCTCTTTCAAGAGGCCTACGTTTCGTGCTTCGAGCTGGATGGGTCTGCCGCAGTCCTTGATGGCTTTGAAGACGGAGTTTTTAAAAAATTCAGTCTGTTCGTCGTAGTCGATACCGGACTCGTGGTTGATCCGCAGTTGGACAGCCTGGATGTCCGGGCATTCTTTGAGCAGATTGAGCAGTGCGTGGTATGTATAGCTGTGCATGTTTTTCCGCGTGAGGCCTGTCACCATGCTCTCCTGCTTTGAGCCTTGATGCTTGCCTTCCCAGGCAATCTGCTGCCAGATACCGATTGTAAAATCAATTCCTCTCTGTTTCGCCAATGAGCTGATGTACCGTAGCATCTCGAGATTCCTTATCCGCTGCTCTTCGGTCAATCCTTTGGTTTTGACCTCGGGATGCTGCTCGACTTTGATGTGGAAAGCATAAAGTGGAGAGAGATAGGGCGTCTGATGCGAGAAGATCAGGTTGAAAGCATTCCATCTGTTGGCGGCCAGCATGGCAAAGTACTCCTGCCAGTACTCCTTGGAATAATACCAGTCTTTCTCGCAGTCCTCACTGTGGAGAAGGATGGCCATGCTCCGCACGGGAACAAGCGGTTTTTCCGATATTTCCTTGATGGTATCAAACCAATCCTGCCCTGCCTCTAAAAAATCAACCTGTTCGGCCATTTCCAGAAGTGCATACATCAATCCCCGGTCATCCGACCCAGCCACAACCAGGATTCTCTGTTCCTCATCATCAAGGCGTTTGACTGAGAGGCTTTCTTTTGCCTCATTGAGTTCCAACCTTTTTTGTCTATGGAGAGATTTGATCCTTTCTGAACCGGAAAGTGTTCCTACTAGCAGGAGTGATGATGGTCTGTCATCTGCAGCTTCCTTTTGTAGATAAGAAAAACCTTTTTGATCCAAAGAGGACAGAAATTGTTGGAGTCCGAACTGGGCCGGCTTACCCAGAGGGCCGTCCTTTATAATGGCCACCGCTTCATGAGAACTTTTTTCTTGTGTTGCCCCAGAACACGGAACAAAATAAAAAAGGAAAGCCATAAAAATGAGGAGTTTTATAGTCAAGAC
>DAOWCB010000310.1 GCA_030633795.1 Candidatus Aminicenantota bacterium
GAGGACACGATCACGGTGGAGCAAGCCAAATCCGCAGCCGCCAGCTGGACAAAATTGATGGATGCCAGCCTGAAAGACCTCGGAGTGGACTATATCGACCTTTATTATCTCATGGCCGCTGATAATCCCTCACTTATTAGCAGTGAAGAGATCAACAATGCATTTTTAACAGCAAAAAAAGCCGGAAAGGTCGGATATTTTGGGATAAGTACGCATAAAAATGCCCACAAAGTCCTGGAAACAGCGATAAAGACCGGGTGGTATGATGTTGCCATGCTCGGGATTACGCCGGCCGGGTGGTACGATTGGGAAGCACATGATCTGCTTTCCGGAACGCCTGCACTCACAGAGTTGGAAGCACTGCTCAAACAGGCCCGTACTGCCGGGATCGGACTCATCGGCATGAAGGCGGTCAGACATCTAGCGCCCAAGTCGGCCATGGGAAAGGGGGATTTCAGCGCCTTTGACAAATATTACCATAAGAATTTTATATCCTCCCCACTATCTCCATTCCAACGTGCTTACGCCTATGTCCTGGAGCACGGACTGGATGTGGTCAATTCCGACATGCAGAATTTTAAACATCTCGAAGAAAACATAATAGCTGCAGCAACCTCACATACGTATTTCACTTGAGGGCTGAGGTGTCTGTATAAAAACCGAGGTCGGCGTCCTTCCAGAGGGTGAGGAATTTTTCGTAATTCTCGGTGGCTTTAGCTTTAGTCCAGTCCCACTTTCCTTATAAGATCTAGATATCGTGGATCGGAACGGACATTATCAAGGTTGTGATCAACCTTGACATACCACAGAAATGGATCACGTTCTTCATAAGCCTTATCGAGCCATTCAAAACCCCTGTCATTTTCTCCTATAGAAAAATGAAAAACAGCCCAAAGGAAGGACGGAAAAGCCGGACGGCTGGAATTCCTCATGAATTCATCCCGCACTTGTTGTGCGCGTTTACTTTGGCCTAACTGATCGAAGATTAATCCTGCAGTGATAGCAGCGTAAGCCTGATTTCTCGGATCAAGATCTGTAGATTTTTCGAATGCTGAGAACGATTCCTCAATCATGGACTTGCCATAATAAGCTAATCCAAGAAATGCATACGCATCCCCCCGATTCGGATCTAACTCTATCGCTTTTTGAGCACCTTCGATGGCAAGATCATACTTTCGGGCATAGTTGGATATCTGCGCAATATCGGTGTTTATGATCAAAGAAAGGGGGTCTAATTCTCTTGCTATTAATATTTCCTCGATGGCCTTATCGAAATCAGCCTGGTATAAATAATAAAACGCAAGCCAGTGGTGGGCAGTTGTGTAGTTGGGGTTGAGTTCAATGGCCTTGTTCAGTTCACTCTCCGCACCAGGCCAATCAAAATCATACATTTTGATGAAACCTAATGTGGCATGTGCTTCAGCGATTGAATCATCGATTGCAAGCGATTTCATCGCCGCTTCACGAGCTTTTTGAATGGCTTGTTTAAAGGAGAAAATGCTGTACCATGGGAGAACGTTATAACTGTCGGCCAATCCCACATAGGCGAGGGCATAATCGGGATCTTTAGCGATGGCTTGCTCAAAATAGTCGATCGCTTTTTTTAATCCTTCTTCTGTTCTCTTGTTCCAGAAATGACGCCCTCTCAGATAAAGATCATAAGCTTCAGGATCGTGTGTGGTGCGCCTAACTAGCTGGGCCTTTTCCTCTCCCAAGAGTTTGACTTTCAAATTATCGACGATATCCAGAGAAATTTTATCCTGCAAGTCGAAGATATCTTCCTCATCACGTTGATATTGATCGGACCAAATGGGATAACCATCGGCGACATTGATAAGGCTGATTGTGATACGTAGTCTATTCCCAGATTTTCGCAGAGTCCCTTCCAGTATATTGTCGACCTTTAATTTTTCCCCGATTTCCTGAGGGCTCAGATCTTTACCTTTGAAATAAAATGAGGATGATCGAGCAGGCACCCTGAGCGATTCGACTTTATTCAGCCTGTTTATGAGTTCGTCGGCCAGGCCGTCACAAAAATGTTCTTGGTCCTTTTGAAGGCTCAGATCTTCGAAAGGCAGAACCGCGATCGAATGTTTTTCGGGTGGCGACAGAGCGGATTCTTTTGGGGGGAGGAGTTGCCAGATTGCTACGGCAACGATAACGAGCGCCACGACAATCAAGGCAGGAATCAAGACTTTTTTTGGGCTAAAAGTGACAGTGACTTCCTTGGAAGTCATGGGTTTCCGTTTGGGAGCTACTCTTTCTGTTGTGGGGATGCCTGTCTCGATCCTGATTAGTTCGGAGCACACTTCTCCTGCATTTTGATATCTCTTCTCTTTTTCTTTCTCCAGACATCGAAGTATCACGCGGCTAAAGTTATCGGGAATCTGTGTATTGAGTTCCTTTGGATTCTTAGGTATCTCACCTTTGTGTTTCATTCCTATTGTGAATTGAGTATCACCTTCAAAAGGTACCTTCCCAGTTACCATCTCAAATAGAATCACACCCAACGAATAGAGATCTGATCGCTGATCGACTTCTTTTCCTTCAACTTGCTCCGGGCTCATGTACTCGGGTGTTCCTATCATCACCCCAGCACCCGTTATTCCTTTCGCCGCCAGAGATCGGGCGATCCCAAAATCCATGATCTTTGCATTCCCTTCCTTATCGATCATGATGTTACTGGGCTTTAGGTCTCGATGCACTACTCCTAGGCTATGGGCTTCTGCCAGCCCATCACAAATCTGTTTGGCGATTGAGACGGCTTTTCCAACTGTTAGTTGCCCTGTTTGTCTAATCAATCCCTTTAAGTCTTGCCCCGATATGAATTCCATGGTGATGTAGTAATTTCCCTTTTCCTTGTTTAGGTCGTACATCCGACAGACATTTTTTTGGACGATTTTGCGGGCTGTGGTCAATTCATTCCGAAAGCGTTCGACAGTCTTTTTATCCGAAGC
>DAOWCB010000286.1 GCA_030633795.1 Candidatus Aminicenantota bacterium
ATACGGGATCGATTGGATGCTGATCGCTGCCCTCTCATTCCAGGAATCCCGCTTCAATCCTAATGCCCGCTCCAGATATGGCGCCGTGGGCTTGATGCAGGTTCTGCCCTCCACGGGAAAAGACATGGGAATATCCAACGTCGAATCTCCGGAAAACAATATTCACGCCGGAGTCAAATACCTGGATTTTGTCAGGAATCGATACTTCTCAGATGAGAACCTGCCGATGGACGAGCAAGTGCGGTTTACTCTCGCCTCCTATAATGCCGGTCCTGCCAACATTCGAAGATCACGCAGGACCACTGAACAGATGGGCTATGATTCCACCATATGGTTCGGCAATGTGGAAATGGGCACCATGAAGCAGGTTGGGCCCGAACCTGTCCAATACGTCCGAAACATCAATAAATACTATCTTTCGTTTCTCATCTCCGATGTTGTGGCGGGTGTCAAAGAAGAATACAAACAAGAAAAATTGAACGAGCTCAAAAAGAAAGACTAAAAAAATATGCAAAAAGACGAGATGTGGGAGAGAACTTTTGATGCAGTGCCAGACCTCATCATGATTTTAGACAACCAACACAAGATCATTCGGGCTAACAAAGCCATGGCGGAAAGATTGGGGAAGTCGCCCAAAGATCTGGTTGGACTGACCTGTTATGAGACCGTCCATGACACCAAAGAGCCGCCTGCATTTTGTCCTCATGCACGCCTTTTAAATGATGGGAAAGAGCACAGCAGTGACGCATACGAAGAACGACTGGGCGGCGATTTCCTAATCACAGTCTCCCCTCTTCATGATTCGGATGGGTCACTCCTAGGAAGTGTCCATGTGGCCCGTGATATCACAGACCGTGTGCAGATGGAGCAGCAGTTAAAGGAAGCCCACGATAAACTCGAGCGAAAAGTACAAATGCGCACTAAAGAATTGGTAATTGCTAATGAGCAATTACTCAAAGAAATCGAGGAACGTAAGCGAGCGGAACAGGATTTGAAAAATAGAGAACAAAGTCTTGCCGAAGCCCAGCGTATCGCACATCTTGGTAACTGGGACTGGAATATTGTGACCAACGAACTGTATTGGTCTGATGAGATCTACCGAATATTTGGTTTGGCTCCCCAAGAATTTGGCGCAACTTATGAGGCATTCTTGAATTCCGTTCATCCTGATGATCGGCCACTGGTCGAGCGTTCAGTGGATGCGGCATTGTATGAGGGAAAATCTTACAGCATAGACCATCGGATCGTACTCCCAGATGGATCGGAACGAATCGTTCATGAACAAGCAGAAGTGACGCGTGATGACTCAGAGCAGGCCATCCAAATGACAGGAACAGTCCATGATATCACCGAACGAAAGAACGCCGAAGAGGATAGGCGCCTGCTTAGAGAGGAGCTCACGCATATGTCCCGGATCACAACCATCGGCACTCTTGCAGGAGCGTTGGCCCACGAGATCAATCAGCCTTTGACAGCGATCATGAGTAACGCGCAGGCCGCTTTGCGTTTTCTCGATGCGGAGAAACCCAACATCGACGAACTTCGCGAAATTCTATCTGACATCACAGATGATACCATCCGCTCGAGCGATGTCATTCACCAGCTTAGAGATTTTATGAAAAAAGGGGAGATCGCGCTAATCCCTCTGAACATCAATGAAACCATTAAGGAAGTTGTGAACCTGACCCATAGGGATGCGGAAAGCAGGCATATTTCTATCCGGATTGATACAAATGAGGATCTTCCAGAAGTGATGGGAGATAAGGTGCAGTTGCAACAGGTCATTTTGAATTTAGTGATCAACGGATTTGACGCAATGATGTATCAGGATGCCGATTCTCGAGAATTAGTGATTCAGACAGAACAAGATGAGGACAACAGCATCCACATCGCTGTACAGGATACAGGGATGGGGATAGAAGAGGAAAAACTGGAACAGATTTTTGAGCCATTTGTTTCGACCAAACCCGAAGGCATGGGATTAGGCCTTTCGATCAACCAATATATCATAAACGCCCATAACGGACACATGTGGGCAACGAATAATCCTGACCACGGCGCAACGGTTCATTTCACGCTGCCTGTCAAAAAGACATAGAAAAAAAAGAAAAATTTGGGGCTACATTCTTCACTGAGAATTTATTCCTTCAATAAACGTCTTTCAATCATCAAGGTAAATAGGGAAAACCTTGCTCTTAAGTATGATCGACCTTGACAAATAGACAAATTTTCCCTAACTTATAATTGACCAATATTTAGACCTAAAAACGGACCAATATGGAGGAGGCATGATTAACATATCAGAAACAATCCCGGCCAGCAAAGCAAAAACGCATTTCTCTAATCTTCTTAAAAGAATAAGAGAACAACACGAATCCTTTGCCATTACACAGAGGGGAAAAATCGAAGGCGTCCTGATGAGTTATGCGGAATATGAAGGCCTTATCGAAACTTTAGAGATTTTAAGCGATAAAGAACTCATGCGTGGTGTTGAACGCGGCCTTGAAGATGAAAAAGCCGGCAGAATCCACAAACATGAGGAGGTTTTCAAAGAATAAAAACCATTGAAGAATCGCATGAGATACACGCTCGTTTACACAAGAGAGGCAAAAAAGAATATTGAAAAATTGGATTCCTCCATTCGTAAACTGATAGAGAAGGCTTTAGAGGCTTTATCCCTTGATCCTTTCAGAGGCAAGCAGCTTTCTTATGAGCTGGCAGGATTGCGATCATTCCGGACATCAGATTATCGAATCATGTATCGAATTAAGAGACGTCAAGTTCTCATTATTGTGATTTCAGTTGGACACAGAAGGGAAATCTATAAGCGACTGAAAGAGCTACTTGAGTAATACCGAAGACAATATTGGTCCAGGTTTCTAAGAATTAAAAAAGCTATGAATGGCTGATGCCAATGCTCCCCTATTAAGTATGATTTCCCCCGAATTATTACGAATGCCTGACGCAAACGTAGCCCGTTGCCCTGATATAGCCGATATTAGAGAACGAAAGAGTAGATACAAACACCGGCAAAAAGGAAAAGATACACATACCGGGCCCAGCGGTCGATCCTGAGCGACAACTCTTTTTTTCCCTTGTGCGCAAGTGTTGCAGTCAACACAGATTCGCCAAGAGTGATGAACACCA
>DAOWCB010000322.1 GCA_030633795.1 Candidatus Aminicenantota bacterium
ATTTGTCTGGATTATAAAATGAGATCCGCAATTGATAGAAAATAATTCAGTTCGAGCGGATTCAAATCATTCGCTGATATCAATTAGTATCCCGGAATCTGTTTCGGAAAGTAATCTTCGCATATCCCCTCTCGATACACATCCAGTGTCGTACAATGAAGGGCTCCACCTAACGGGATCACGGCTTCATACGGAATAGGAATCACCTCAAATCCTAATTTATCCAGCTGCTCCATGTAAGCTGTCTCGTGCGCTTCGACACAAACTGTGTTCGGCCCGAGCGAAAAAGTGTTCATTGAAATCCACGACCTCTTTCCATAATCCGCGATCAGGTAACACTTGTTTTTATGCACATACACAGGATTTGCCGCCGGAATCAACTCCCAATCGTTTATTTTCATCAATTTCTTGAATTCATCTGTCATCGGATACCACTCTGGATTGTAAACAGCCAGTCCGGGTCGAAGCGGCAGCATGTTCACATCGATATGCCAGGGGTGAGGATTGTTGTCGAATAAAACGGGGTGAATGCGGATCCCCTTGGCTCCAAAGTAGCGTTTCAGCCAATCCATTCCTTTCTGATTTGTCACACACGAGCACTGCCAAAAGATGTCCTTCCCGCATCGGGCTGCATCCGCGGCATCCCAAAGCGGCTCTTTTTCGGTTAGCATATGCTTCCAGGCGCGCACCCTCTTTAGCTTCTCTTCGTCCGTCCAGACACTGAGGTAATTGTAATAGAAATTCTTTTCATAAGACTCATCTGTGAGCCGTGGTTTGGGCGCTGCTGTGTGAAGGAACTCCGGATCTTCTTCAAAATACCGCTCAAAAATCGGCCGTAAGTTTAAATACTCATACCAGCGCGAACGTCGGCATGTTGTAGCCTCGATGATCTCGTTCCCAAAGCACAGAAAAACGTCCCGGACATTGTTAACACCGTGCTGGTTGAGCTGGGTCCAGTCTGGTGTCGAGACCGGTCGACTATCCAGCATCGAAGGATGAACCTCCACCCGGTCCACAATAATGCCTCGTTTCTCCAATATTTGCACAAAATTGTCAATCTGCTCGTTGGCATTATCCAACATCTCCTGCGGGAAAGGCCCATACGAACCCAAGGGATACTCACCTTCTGGGAGATCATACCACCAAGCGGGTTCCGGAGCAGGGATATTCGTGCCTTCAGGTCTTCCTACGATAACACGTTTCAAAGGATCCCACTCGTTCCAGGAATTAACTATCTTCTCCATTAAACAATTCTCCCTTCAATTCAGCTAGAAATACAAAAAATATATATAATCTTCTTCGGTATATTGTCAAGAACCACTCCAACTTAATCCAAAAATCTAGAATTTGCATCTTTCACTCATTCTCATTAAACTGATACGCTATGATCGACGAAAAAGGAACTCTAACATACAAAAAGATCTTCATCTTCTGGATACCACTGGCAGCCACATGGCTGATGATGGCTACAGAAGGTCCCTTCCTCGCTGCCATCATCGCAAGGCTGGCGGACCCCAAATACAATCTGGCCGCCTATGGGGTGGCCTATTCTTTCGGTGTGCTCATCGAAGCCCCGATCATCATGATCATGAGCGCTTCGACAGCCCTAGTACGCGACAGGGATTCCTATCTTAAGTTAAGAAATTTCACATTTACGCTGAGCGGCATCTGCACCCTTCTCATGATTCTTTTCGTTATCCCCCCTGTTTTCTATTTTATCGTGCAAAGAATGATCGGATTGCCTCCAAACGTTGCCGACATGACTCATAAGGCGTGTATCGCACTCCTTGTGTGGCCAGGTTCTATAGGATACCGCCGCTTTTATCAAGGTCTTCTCATTCGAAGTAACCTGACCCGTCGAGTTGCTTACGGCACAATCGTCCGGCTATTCACAATGGCTTCCTCCGCATTAATCTGCTATTTTTTTCTCCATCTTAACGGAGCGCTTGTGGGCACTCTCTCTCTTTCTTTATCTGTCACGGCAGAAGCTGTGGCGGTGAGGATGATGTCTCAACATACAGTCAAGCGTTTTTTAGCAAAAGACTCGATCACCCAGGAAAGCAAGCGCTTAAGCTACCGATACATCACAAAATTCTATTATCCACTGGCTTTGACCTCAATCCTAAGCCTGGGCGTTCACCCCCTTGTCACCTTTTTCATGGGACAAAGCCGTATGCCGATAGAATCCTTGGCCGTTCTTCCCGTTATCAACTCACTGGTATTCATGTTCAGGAGCATGGGCTTGTCTTTCCAAGAAGTGGGGATCGTGCTGTTAGGAGAGCAGAACAAAAACTTTAAAATCTTACGAAATTTTGCCTTGGTTCTTGGTATTTCGGTCGTGGCCGGCCTCTGCCTAATAACCCTCACACCCCTCTCCTTTATATGGTTCAATAAAGTCTCAGGCCTCTCTCTGGAATTGACAAAATTCGCCAGGTTTCCCGCCCAAATACTCAGCGTGCTGCCAGGATTAACGGTTCTCATCTCCTTTCAGAGGGCTATCCTCGTCAAAAACGCAAAAACAACGGCCATTACCATCGCGACCTCGATCGAAGTTCTCACAATCTTTACTCTCCTCTTCATATCCACTGTTGCGTTCAATCTCATCGGAGCCATCGCGGCAGCTCTGGCCATCATGACGGGCCGCCTTTTCGCCAATGGTTACCTATTTATTCCTTGTAAAAAAGTTCTCCGGAATGACCTGAAAAATAAATGAATTTGACATCTAATATCCCCTGTGATATACAATTTGTCCATAAACGCCTGGGAAAAGTAATGATTTGATGAAAATATTCGCTTTTACTGGAATTTCTGACTCAGGAAAAACTCGACTCATACAGAAACTGATCGGTGAACTAAAAAATAGGG
>DAOWCB010000086.1 GCA_030633795.1 Candidatus Aminicenantota bacterium
ATATCGTAGGATACAAGCTTTTCCGTGCATTGATTAGCCTGGCTCAGTAATTAAAGGGCAGAATAATGAAGTTGGAAAGGCCGACTTTTAAGGATGTTCTGAAAGCCAGAAATTTGATCGAGGATTACCTTCCCCGGACTCCTCTGTATTCCTACCCTCAAGTCAATCAGCTATTGGACGCACGGGTGTATATCAAACATGAGAATCATCTGCCGACCGGGGCGTTTAAAACGAGAGGAGGACTCAATCTCATACACAATCTGAACCGGAAACAAAGGGAACGAGGAGTGGTAACGGCTTCCACCGGAAACCACGCCCTGTCGATCGTGTATGCGTCCAATCTGTTTAACGTTCCTGTCATAGTTGTAATGCCGGAGAAGTCCAATCCGACCAAAGTCAAAGCTATCAAGAGCATGGGTGCTCAAGTCGTTTTTTTCGGCAGGATTTTTGATGAATCCAGAGATTATGCCGAAAAGTTGGCCGGGGAGAGACAAACCCGATTCATCCATCCGGCGAATGAACCGGATTTAATCGCGGGAGTGGGAACCTACGCCCTGGAAATTTTCGAAGAAGTCCCCAACCTTGATGTGATAATCGTTCCCGTAGGGGGAGGGAGTGGCGCCTCAGGTTGTTGTATTGTCACCGAAGCGGTCAATCCCGAGTGCCAGGTTATCGGCGTTCAGGCAGCAATGGCGCCGGCCGCTTATCTCTCCTGGAAGGGCGGAAAAATCGTCAAAGACAAAATGGAGACAGCCGCAGAGGGTTTGGCCACCGAAGTCGGTTACGAGCTGACACAGGAGATATTGCGGGATTACCTTGCGGATTTTATTTTGGTTTCAGAAGAGGAGATGGTGCAGGCCATCCTGCTGATCATGGAGCTCATCAGGAACATGGCAGAAGAGGCCGGTGCTTCTCCGTTGGCAGCCGCCTTGAAGATAAAAGAAAGGATCAAAGGCAAAAGTGTCGCACTTGTGCTGACGGGCGGCAATATTTCAATGGCCCGCCTCAAACAAATTATCTGAATTATTCATAAAAAATGCCGCTGCCATCATTCACTTTCAAAAAAAATAAATCCATTTAAATAATTCAGCGGCATTTTTTCCCCTCCGGGCGAACCAATCTCACAACATCGACTTCGTTGTAGCCCATTCGCAGTAGTTCACTACAACTTCATGGGCCACGGCCTTGTCGCTGCAGCAATCTTGGTCCGTGGATAATCCAGGCTATTTGCGGGTGCTTTTAAGGTATTTCAAAAATTCAGCATCTGTCGACAGAAGAAGCCAGGTATCTTTATCCATAATATTCCGGTAAATCTCAAGTGTTTTCATGAACTGGTAGAATTCTGGATCGAGATTGTAGGCCCTAGCATAGATATTCGTGGCCTCTGCATCGGCTTTACCTTTTATTTCCTGAGATGTCCTGTAGGCTCCTGATTGAATCGTTAAAAGTTCCTTCTCTTTCTCACCGCGGATTTCTGCACTTTTTCCGTCACCCTCGGAACGATATTTGGATGCAATTCGTTGTCTTTCTGAGATCATTCGGTCGAACTGTTTTCTCTCGACCTCATCCACATAGTTGATTCTTTTTATTTTGACGTCCTTGAGTTCAACTCCGATTTGTGGGGTTGTTATCGAGGACTTCTCCAGGATGATCTGGGCGATTTGTTCCCGTCCAGTCTGAATCTCAACTATGACGCTGGCGAGATCGAGGATTTCAGCTTCCTCTGTTATTTCGAATTCTCGGTTTGTAGATCGCACTATCTCTATGAGGTCAAAATTGGCCACTGCATTCCTGGTTTCACCATCGATAATATCATCGATTCTGGATTGGGCCCCTCTTTCGTCCCGCACTCTCTGGAAGAAAACGAGCGGATCGCTGATTCTCCACCTGGCATAGGTGTCAACCCATATGTATTTTTTGTCTTTTGTGGGGATTTCGTTGGCGTCGCCATCCCATTCCAACCAGCGTTTCTCGAATTTATTAGCGACCTGGATAAATGGGACTTTCATGTGAAGTCCTGGGTTTGTTACAGCTTCCCCAATAGGTTCTCCAAATTGTGTGATGATGACCTGGTTAGTTTCCGAAACAATGTAAAAGGCATTGAAGAGGACGAACAACGCCAAAAACGCCGCCACAACAATGAGGATTTGAATTGTCTGTTTGGTCATTTTTTCACCTCCACCCCGAGATTCAGGAGAGGCAAGATGTTTTTCTGATTCTCGTCAAAGATGATTTTTTTATCCATCTTCGGGAGGATCTCATTGATAGCCTCAAGATAAAGACGTTTTCTCGTAACTAATGGTGCACGAGCATACTCTCTGTAGATAGCTCTGAAACGGTTGGCGTCTCCTTCTGCGTTGTTCACCCTTTCTGTG
Source organism: Candidatus Aminicenantota bacterium (assembly GCA_030633795.1). Classification (GTDB taxonomy): domain Bacteria; phylum Acidobacteriota; class Aminicenantia; order Aminicenantales; family Aminicenantaceae. Next base: position 2,376 of record DAOWCB010000086.1, read on the forward strand.
GCGTATCCTTCAGCGCCTCGAATCATCTGTTCCGCCTCTCCGCGGGCCCTGGGGATTTCTTGGTTAAATTCTGCCCAGGCCTCGTTGATTTTTCGCTCTTTTTCTTGGAGCGCCTCGTTGACCTCATTGAATGATGGCTTTACGGGACCAGGAGGATTGACATCCTGGAGGATGAGCTGGTTGACTTCTATTCCGATTTCGTACAGGTCGCAAAGTTTCTGTAGCTCTTCTTTGGCTTCCAAGGCTATGCGGGCTCTACCGACTGTGATGACCTCGTCCACAGAATTATCCCCGACGATTTTTCTCACAACCGCTTCGTTCATGTAGCGAAAAGTGCTTTCTGCATCTCTAAGCTTGAACAGGAAATTGTAGGGATCCTTTATTTTGTACTGGACGATCCATTCCACATCCGCCACGTTTAAATCACCTGTCAGCATCCTAGCTTCCTTTTGGGTTTCTGGAGTTGCCCCTCTGTATTCTGTTCGTATTCCAGCGGTTTCAGTGCGAAATCCAAACTCCATCTTCAGCTGCCTTTGGACCGGTACCTTCATCAATTGCTCGATACCAGGGATCTTGAGGTGGAGTCCAGGATCTGTCGTCCTGACGAATTTTCCGAAGCGAAGGATCACTCCCATTTCCTCAGGACTGATCTGGTAGAAAGAGCTGAACAGCACGATCAGGATGATCAGACCCGCGACGGAAAGTTTGACGATTGTTGGATTGATTTTTGGTAGCCGAATCTCCATAGATGGAAAGTCGCCGTTACTCATGAAGACCTCCTTTCTTGTGTTGAATAATAGTCATGATAGCATATTCTTACACAAAAGATACTTTTTTATGTCAAAAGAAATTCAATCTGATTTGACAGATTTTATGATGCCTGGCAGATCAGAAAGAGAAGCTTGCAAAACTTGAGAATCAGATTGTTTGGTTTTTCCTGAAGCTTTCATCCCGCTTCCTGTGAGGATCAAAACGATTCTGCTCTTTGGGCCAATCTTTCCCTTTTCAGCTAGCTCCAGAAAACCGACTAGAATTGTTGCCGAAGCAGGTTGGATAAATATCCCCTCGAGTTCGGCCAATTTTCTTTGGGCCTCGAGAATTTTATCCTCTGGAGCACTCATTATGGTTCCTCCAGCACGCCTAATCATCCTAAGCAAAATATTTCCCCCTGGCGGATCGGGATTGGAAATGGCTTTTGCGATGGTCTCGGCTTTCTTTATCCTTTCCACACTTAGCTTTTTTGCTTGAAAGGTTCTAGCAATAGGAGAGCAACCTTCCGCTTGAACACCAACAAAATGGGGATACTTCTTGATGAATCCGTGTTGTTTGAGTTCGTGGAAAGCTTTTATAATTCCGATCAAATGCCCGCCTGAACTCACAGGAACAAAGATGAAATCAGGCACTCTTTGATCTAACTGAAAGAAGGTCTCAAACGCTGTCACCTTATAACCTTCGATCCGGAAAGGATCCACAGAATTTGTAAAATAAATATTATTTTTTTTACCCAGAGAAAAACTCCTCCGGAATAGCTCTCCATAGTCCCCTTTGACATTGATCATCACAGGATTGTATCTGCCAGTTGAATTGAGTATTTCGCGATGTGCGCCATCTTTGACCAACACAAATGTTTTTATTCCCGCTCTTGCTCCATAAGCAGCTGTCGAGATGGCCATATTTCCAGTAGAAACAGTGCCAATTCTTTCAATGCCGAGGGATATTGCTTTTTGAATGACTAATGCTGTTCCTCTGTCTTTAAAACTGAGTGTGGGATTGATGGTCTCGTTTTTTGCATACAGGGCTGGCAACCGGAAGTTTTTTTCAACATTCTTGAGTCTGATCAAGGGCGTATTGCCTTCACCCAGGCTGAGATCATGGTTCACGCGGTCCAGAGGAAGAAAATCCAGCATGACTTCTAAAGGATGATCTTTGTTGTGATAAAATTTCTTATCTGTTTGTAGGCCTATGTAAAGAAGCGGTTCCTGACACTTGGGACAGAATGTATGAAATGGGTCAACAGGGTAGTTCTTCTGGCAAAAGATACACTCGAATGCTTCCATCGAATTCATCGCTGATTATATCGCAATCCCCCTATTGCATCAACGAGAGCATTTGGTTGTAAATTTGGGGCAGCAGAGGTAAAATCAATCGCTGTGATTGAGGCAGCTTCGAATGGATAAAGACGAACATTTCATGCAGGAAGCCTTAGCAGAGGCGAAGAAGGCTATGAAGGCAGGAGAGGTTCCTGTGGGAGCTGTTCTTGTTGAAGGCGAAAAGGTTATTGCGCGCGGGCATAATAAACCGCTTTCGTCCGATGACCCAACAGCTCACGCGGAAATTGTGGTGATAAGAGAAGCCTGTCAGGAGAAAAGGAACTACAGACTTACAGGCTGTGAGCTGTATGTAACCATCGAACCGTGTGCCATGTGTTTGGGGGCAGCTGTTCATGCTAGGTTGCGGAGAGTGGTTTTTGGTGCTTTCGATCCCAAGGGCGGAGCCGTGGAATCGGTGATGACCTTTCCTTTTACAAAAATGAATCACAGGGTTGAGATAAGGGTTGGCGTTTTGGCAACAGAATGCGGTAAAATCTTGAAATCCTTCTTTGCAAAAAAAAGATAAAGCCGTATAAAATAGGAAAGATGGAGAGGTGGCCGAGTGGTTGAAGGCGGCGGTCTCGAAAATCGCTATACTGTGAATGCAGTATCGTGGGTTCGAATCCCACCCTCTCCGCCATCCATAATGGGACGTCCCCTTTAAGAAGGCCGGGTATTCTAGCCTAACGTTGCAACCATGACGGCTTTAATCGTATGGGCTCTGTTTTCGGCCTCATCAAAAACAATCGAGGCATCAGATTCAAAAACTTCCTCAGTGACTTCCATCGCTTCTAGTCCAAACTTTTGATAGATGTCTTCGCCAATAGATGTTTCGCGATTGTGGAATGCGGGCAAACAGTGCATAAATTTAACTTGAGGATTGCCAGTCAGTTCCATAGTGTTTTTGTTCACCTGATATGGCTTTAGCAGCTCAATTCTATTTTTCCAAACATCTTCTGGCTCTCCCATGGATACCCAGACGTCGGTGCAGAGAAAATCACAGCTCCTTACCCCTTGTTCGATATCCTCAGTGATCACTATTTTTGCGCCTGTTTTTTCCGCAATTCCTTTGGCCTCTTCGACGAGCTTTTCATCAGGCTGAATCGATTTTGGCGCAACGGAACGAAAGTCCATTCCCATCTTGGCTGCCCCTATGAGCAGCGAATTTCCCATGTTGTTTCTCGCATCACCCAAATAGGCAAACGCCACTTGGTTTAGAGGCTTGTCAGAATGCTCCATCATTGTTAACAGATCAGCAAGAACTTGGGTTGGATGATACTCGTTTGTAAGACCATTCCACACCGGCACCCCTGAGTATTTTGCCAAATCTTCGACTATCGCCTGACCAAAACCTCGATATTCAATGCCATCATACATTCTTCCCAGCACGCGAGCCGTATCTTTCATGGTTTCCTTTTTTCCAATTTGGGAACCGGTCGGGCCGAGATAAGTCACATTTGCTCCCTGATCGAAGGCCGCTGTTTCAAAAGCGCATCTTGTCCTGGTTGAAGCTTTTTCAAAAATGAGGGCAATGTTTTTCCCGATTAATCTTTGTTGCTCTGTCCCAGCATATTTTGCTTTTTTGAGATCAGTCGAAAGATTCAGCAAAATGTGAATTTCTTCTGGTGTGAAGTCCAATAATTTCAGAAAATTTCGGTTTTTCATGTCTTTGCCTCATTTTAAAATTAATAAATTTTGACTTCGATTCTTTTAACCTGAATTATTCATAAATATGTTTTTTTTAGCGGGATTTTGTTCTATATGCATTGAAATCAGGGACATGTCAGAAATTGGGGACGTGTACCGAATTTTTTTAAAATCGGTAACGTGTCCCCTGAATTTCTTGGCTGTCCCTTGATTTTAAGCTAGTACATGAGTAATTCAGGGTAACCTGGAT
>DAOWCB010000251.1 GCA_030633795.1 Candidatus Aminicenantota bacterium
CCGTCCCTGCAGATTGTACCTCTGATCCCCACCGCAGTTGTTGTCCACAGCCAGCCTTTCATCGTACTCAAAATCCCTGTAAAGAGGTTTGAATAATGCAGCCCCAACATTGAATACAATTCGCTTGTCCTTGAGATGTCCCTTTGCGGCCCTGTTCATGTAACGCCACTGAGATCTTATCGGAGGGGTCGGATCGTAATCATTGAAGTCAGGTCGGGTGGGCGTCCCATCGAAACAAATCCATCCATAATTGCTCCCCAGCCAAACCTGTGTGTAACGATGTCCGTTGGCGCATGTGGCGGTTTCGTCCGCATCCAGGATTCCATTTCCGTTAGAATCCCATGTTTCCGGGCTATGTTCATAACCTGTTCCCAACCATCTCGCCGGAATTCCCAGATAGCGCATGGCTCCGGCAATCATGACACTTGTGCCCGAGCAGGCGATAATCTGGTTCTTGTTATAGTCCTTTCGAGAGAGGTCTATCTTCAAGTTTCCCGGATTAGCATCGTAGTGCTTCCGATCGTAATCAACAGCAGCCGGTTTTCTCTTAGGCCGGCCGGGGTAATAGTAATGATCCTGGATATACTCAAGAACGTTACGGGCCGCCCAGTAGGGATTGTCCATATCGGCCGGCACTCCGTATTTTTCCTTGATGTGATTCCTGACTCTCTCGAAGAAGCTATCGTATGTGTCTTTATCTTTTAAATTGAAGAGATCAGGATCATCGGCTAAGTAATTCGTTCCTTTCAAGGAAGATGTGTTTTTATTGACCCGGTGAGGATAGATGAATTTGCGGTAAGCATTGGTCCAGATGTCGATTTCGGATTTCGAGGAATAAGTATGGGCCGGCGCACTCGCGTATTCGACAAGGCCCATATACTGGCGGCTGGAGACGTCACCGGCCGGGTCATAGGTAAATTTTTTGATCTTTGCATTGGGGACTCCTGAGAGATTCATGATTTTCTCTGTCTCCGGCCAAACACCCTGGTTGTGAAGCTGATCATAAGAATAAGGCCTCGAATAGTAGTGATAAACCTTACCTGGATCAGCATATCCCCCCTCTGGCTCAGTCTTAATGGTCATAATAAGGTGCCGAAGGATATGAGGACCTTCATAAAAGGCATCCAGATTCTTGGTCACGTTCACTCGATGAACTCGATCTGGACCGTCAATTCCCTCCGAAACCCAGAGCGCTTCGTTGCCATAAGCCAGTCCCCAGTAGGGATTCTTCTCCTCAGACGAACTAGGCCAATCAAAGTAGAAAAGCCCTCGGCCAGTCGGCAAATGGACACAGTAAATGTGATCACATCCAATCGTGGCCCATAAATACCTGGCTCCCTCCATGGTCATGCAGCTGAGGCCTCGGGAAGGCATGTGTCCTGAATCAGGCATGTGCTTTATAAATTCCAGTTTTCCATCGTAAGCCTGATTCCACATCAGCTGGATGATTCCTCGGTGGACACCAAGACTCTGGTCTTTGTAACCTGATGAATCGAAACACACGTAAATCGACCCGTTATCATAAGCGACATCGAGCAGCTCCCTGTCTCCGATGCGGAAATTATAGAAGGACAGGTTCACAGATGTGGCGGTTTTTTCCGTGGCGTTGTACCGCCAAAGCTCAGAAGTGACTTTTTTTCCGGAATCATCCCAGTTTAAAAAATAGAACACATCCTGGCTTTTCTCCACGACAATAGCCAATCCGCGGGGACTGGCAATTGACTTTCCGTCGGCACCTAGAGGGAGGTCGATGGTTTCCAGATACTTCAGCTCATCCATGCCTTTTTGGGCATCCTGGACAGTCCGGTAGACAAATATCTTCCCGGAACCATCGAGGACAAACAGCCGGGGCATGGACGGTGAAAAATTGTCAAAAACCAATCCTCTTATTTCCTGGTTCTCTTCGCTCAGGGTGTAGACCATTTCGCTTTCGCCGATGATCGGCGCTTTTTTCGCCTCCGCAGCGGTCCAACTCATAGCCAAAAGAAAGACAATGAAAATTAGTGGAGTGTATTTCTTCATTTTATTCTCCTTAATTTTATTTTACGATGTAAAAGGTAGTCTGTCGGCCGTCCAGAAAATAGGTCCCCTTCAGTGTAAAAGCAACAACTTGTTCGAGAGACATCCGCAGCTCCTCGCCGTTCCACTCGGGAACCGGACAGGTCACACTGAGCTCAGCTGTAAACGTGCTGTTAGGAACCAGCTTAACTTCTCCCCTGCCTCCAGTGTTTTCCTGCTCCCATGGCAGGCCGATAAGAGGACCCGGTTCGTGGAGATAATAGGCAATGGAGTGGGAGTAGATTTTGGGTTTACAGATGCCCTTATCCTTGGCACTCTTCAGGATATTGGCCAAGAGCTGGTTTCCAGTCAGGCCTTCCTTGAACTTAGCGCAGAACACATCCTGCAGACGGTTGGCCTCGGCCATGACTTTTTTAAAGCTCTCCGGGACATCGGTCTCATTGGAACGAAGAACATAAGCCCATTCTGCATGGTCTGTGTAGTAGCGCAGATAATATATCCCCGCATCGCACTGGATGAGATCACCACGCCTGATAACCGTGTCCTCCTTACCGTATTTCTTCAAGACTTCAGGATCTCTTCCCCGGATGCGGAACCAGGGCCAGGCATAGCGCTGGAGGCCAAGGTCCGCCACACGCTGGAGGTAGTAGTAAAGCAGGTCGTCGGTCGCCGTCACACCCGGTGTGATGGCCTTGTTGGAAAACGTCTCGGCAATCAGGGCGTGCGCAACAGCCACTACCCTTTCATAAAGCTCCAGATCTTCATCGATTAGGATTTCCAACCAGAGGGTGGTCAACATCTCGGCAGATTGCATCCTCTTGGCATATTTAGGCCCGAGGGTTTCCTCGATTTTCTTCTTCAAAGACACAGATAGACCATCTGCCGCCCAGATCACATCTGCTACATTGATGCCGATTTTCTTGGGATCTCGTTCTAGAACGATCTTTGCCAGGCAGTCCCACTGGCTCTCTTTTTTTTCATTGTCCCAAGCCCTGTAATCCCAGATATTCTGGTGAAGGTTCTGCATGTTCGTCCGGGAAATGTTCAACCTTTCAACTTTTTCACCCGGCTGAGGCTGGTAAAAGATGAGAATCTGAGTGATCGGGCACCATACATCATAAGGAATCATGGTTTGGAAAACAGGATCAAGGTTGTCTTCATTGCAAGCGATGAGCCACATGTCATAGCCCGTCTCCTCCATCACCTTGGGAAGAAGGATATCCAGCCGCATCTTGGTAATCTTATTGATAACCGCGGCTCTCTCCCTGATACTCAACACGCTGGGAATATCATTGGTTTGCGAGAACAGTGAAACAGAGCCTAATAAAAGTAAAAAACTTACTAGATAAAAAATGATTGTTCTACGCATACGCCCTCCTCAAAGACAAATGGTTTTGTCGCCCAAGCGTATGTTGCGATGACGAACTTGCCGAGGCGTTCAAATCGTTGATAGATTTCAGGATTCGCAGGGAAGTAG
>DAOWCB010000109.1 GCA_030633795.1 Candidatus Aminicenantota bacterium
AAAAGATGACCCATTAAAATATGCCACAGCACTTGTTTATCAAAACCTCTTCCAGAATCATCCCTATCAGAGGCCTATCTACGGAAAAGAGGAAATCATCGAGGCGGCCACCATAGAGGAAATTCAAATATTTCATCAAAAATATTTCGTGCCGGCCAATTGTGCCTTAGCCATCGTGGGTGATTTCGACATGGAAGCGATGCAAGAAAAAATAAAATCCATGTTTGGCTATCTTGAAAACAATGGATTCATTCCCCCAAAATTCGACAAGGTCATCCCGATCAAAAAAAGTATCGAAATCGAAGAAGAGATGGATGTGAACATAGGGTATCTGATAATTGGGAAAATGGGCCCTGATTATAACAACGAAGACCATTATGCTGTGGATGTTTTGGTCGAGGTTCTCGGCCGAGGTGTTATCCCTTTATTGAATCAACCTCTGAGAGGAAGAAGGGAACTCGTGGAAACCATCTCCATGGGATTTGGAGCTTACAAATACGGAGGAGTCATATATGTCTACCTGACACTGGAACCCAAAAAGATAAAATCTGCAAAGCGTGAGGCTCGCAAATTCCTCAAGAATACCCGAAACCTCAATTACTCCAAAACAGACTATGGGGGTGATGCGCAATTCTATGCGCTGGATTATCTAGAAAGCGCAAAAAACCAGATCAAATATCGGTTTCATCGATCCCAAGAAAAAGGCTTAAATATTGCTCTTGGCATGGTGACACACGCTATCCGGAGTGATGGGACGGACCGCGGCGCCTACATCGGGAATATCGAGAGTGTCACTTCAACGGACCTAAGAAAGGCTGCGGCTGAATACCTCAGCAAAGCTGGATATGTTTTCGTTTCCATTATTCCGACGAAAAACAAAAAATAAGGCTTACACCGATGCTAACACGAAGGCTTTTATTGATCCCAATGGGATTATCTGTTTTTTTCTTCCTTTGTGTTCTGATTTTTCCGATACCAGCAGATATTCTTTTTAAAAATCAAGCAACAAAGGAAATCCTATCCAACGGCATGACTTTTATCTACCAGAAAGACGATTCATCCGCGATATCGGTTGTGAATATCTTGATCAAAGGGGGGAAACGACAGGAGCCAGAGGGAAAAGAAGGAGTGGCCTTCCTAACTACACGCCTCTGTTTAGAGCTTCCCAGTCAACAGCTTTTGCAGCGATTGATGAATCAGGCTACAAACAGAACATATTTCTGCAGACACGATTTTTCGATTATAAGGATCTCCTGTCTCTCAGAACACCTTGAGGAAGCGATCAAACTAGCCACACAAATCCTGAAAGATCCCCTGATCTCTGGATTGCGCATAGAAAGAATAAAGGAGCTCATGAACCACTACAGAAAACTAGAAGAAGATGAGCCGATAAACGTTGCTCATATATCCGCATTGAATTGCCTGTTTTTCGGGAGCCCGTATGCCGGATCGACCTACGGGACAGAAAAATCTCTGAAAAAAATCAAAAAGCGGGATGTGGAGAATTATTTCAATGCGTATGTTAAAGCAGGAAACATGATCGTCGCAGTATCGACAAACCTGGAAAAAGAAAAAACACTAAATATCATGCAGCCTTATTTCGAAGAGTTTCCAGAGGGAAAACCACAGGAGGCCGATCCCATCTCTTTTACTCCGGCAGAGGAGAAGAGCTCGTTTCTCGAAAAAGATGCAAAGCAGACATTGGTCTATATGGCATTCCCCCTTCCTGAAATATCAAAAAAAACCTACGTCTTGGCCACGATGCTCCAAAATCTTTTGGGAAAGGGGATAAACTCAAAACTCTGGTCGTTGAGGACAGAAAAAAAACTTGCTTATATCGTCGATTCCAGAGCATTCCACATGAAAGAAGGAGGAATGCTCGAAGCCTATCTTGAAACAGATCAAACAAAAAAAGATTTCGCTATCGAAGAATTGAAAAAGACTATCCAGGATCTTTATCAGAATGGCATTTCTGCCGAGGAGTTCAGCGTGACGAAGGTCTTTTCCAAAGGCATGGTCATCAGAGAAAACGAGACAAAGGATGCCAAAACCTACAACCTCGCCTTCATGGAAGCTCTAGGCTTGGGGTACGATTTCTTAAACAGGATACTGACCGAAATCGAAGCGACGACCCTCGAGGAATTTAACGCATTTATCCACAGGGTTCTGGACCAGGAAAATGCCGTATCGATAATAGTGGGCCCTACCCAGTAGCCGTAATTTCCTCAACTTCCTCCACTGTCTTGGGGATGGATTTCCCTAAAATCTGGCTGCCGTCCTGGGTTACGAGGATATCGTCCTCTATCCGGATGCCGCCAAAATCTCGATATTCCTCGACCTTTGCGTAATCAATAAACTGGTCGAACTTATTTTCTGCAGCCCACTGGTCGATAAGAGCCGGTATGAAATACACCCCGGGCTCTACTGTGACTACATGACCTGGTTCGAGTTTTTTGGCAAGTCTCAGATAGGCAAGGCCAAACTGTGAGTTTCTCTCGACCGTGTGGTCATACCCCACAAAATCTTCACCCAAATCCTCCATGTCGTGCACATCCAGACCGATCATATGCCCCAATCCATGAGGGAAAAACAGAGCATGTGCTCCTGCCTGGACAGCCGCATCCGTATCCCCTTTCATCAATCCGGCTTCCTTTAGCCCAGAGGCGATAACCGCCGCCGATTGGAGATGAATGTCCTTGAACATGATCCCTGGTTTTATGTTCTGAATGGCCGTCTCTTGAGCTTGCAGGACGACTTCATAGATCTGTTTTTGTTTCTCTGTAAACCTGCCGCCGACCGGAACGGTACGAGTAATATCTGAGGCGTACTTCATGGGCGATTCTGATCCGGAATCCATCACGAGGAGGTTTCCCTCTTCCAGTTGGTTCCCATGGTAATGATTATGCAGAATTTGCCCGTTTTTCGTAAGGATGATCGGAAAGGCCATATGGCAATCTGAGGCCCCCATAATTCCTTCCATCTTGCCGACGATTTCATATTCGAAAACGCCAGTTTTCGCCATCTTCATAGCAGCGAAATACATGTCATATGTGACCTCATGGGCCAGCTCCATTTGTGCGATCTCCTCTGGTATTTTCACATTTCTTTGGGCAACCACGGCTTTGATAAACTCTTTTGACGCATACTTTTTTACAGAATCATGTTCGATTCCAAGCAGCTGGGCGACTTTCAAAACATTTTCTGGTCTGTACGGTGGGAGGTAGTGGATGGTTTTTCCCTTTTGTTGAGCCGTCTTGATTGTTTCCTCCAGTTGAGCAAGCGGAGCGGTCTCAGCAACACCCACAAGAGCGGCCCTTTCTTTCATGCTGGGAAGAAGGCCCATCCAAATGATGTCTTCCATCTCGACATCATCTCCGAAAATCACATCTTTCTCTTGGTCCACATCCACGATGGCAGCCAAGAAAGGCATGTTCAAGCCAAAGAAGTAAAGAAAGGAACTATCTTGGCGGAAATAATACGGATTGGCCGGATAATTCATCGGGCTTTCTTCGTTTCCGAGAAACAGAAGCAGCCCCGATCCGATTTGCTCTTTGAGCCGTGCTCGACGCTCGACATAAATCTTGGAATCAAACATGCTCAAACTCCTTCTTCATAAAAGTAAATACCATCATATACCAATCCCTTCTCGAGACACAATAATTAATTTGGGGACAGGTACCGAATTATAGAAATTTGAGAAGAATGCAATTCGGTACCTGTCCCCGATTTATTTTGTCCCAGATTTAAAAAGAGAGGTGTTCGGTTCTGTGGATGATTTCGTTCTGGAGTTCGAGACTCAGGTCCACGAAATAGTCGCTGTAACCGGCCACTCTCACGATCAAATCCCTGTATTTTCCTGGGTGTTTTTGGGCATCACGCAGAGTATCCACACTCACGACGTTGAACTGAACGTGGTGGCCGTCCATCTTGAAATAGGAACGGACAAGATGCGAGAGTTTATCGATCCCTTCTTCGTCTGCCAAAAGGTGGGGAGTGAATTTCTGGTTGAGGAGGGTACCTCCTGTGCGCACATGATCCATTTTCCCAACAGACTTAACCACAGCTGTCGGGCCCAATCTATCAGATCCTTGAACAGGAGAAACACCCTCGGAGAGAGGCTCTGTGGCTTTTCTTCCATCGGCTGTGGCACCGATGACATTCCCAAAATAGACATGAACCGTGGTAGGCAGAAGGTTTATCCGGTAATTTCCTCCTTTGGTATTGGGTCTCCCGTCCACCGCTTCGAAATAGGCTTCAAATATGGACTTCATGATATCATCCGCATAGTCCTCATCATTTCCGTATTTGGGAGTTTTATTCAAAAACCTCTGACGCAGCGTCTCATTTCCTTCGAAGTTGCTCTTTAGAGCTGTGAGCAGACGGCGCATACTGACATGTTTTTGGTCATACAAATTGTATTTTATCGAAGTCAGGATATCGGTCATGCTCCCAAGGCCCACTCCCTGGATGTAGTTGGTGTTGTAGCGCGCTCCGCCATCATGGTAGTCCTTTCCTGTAGCGATACAGTCATCGATCAAAAGGGAAAGAAAAGGAGTGGGAAGATATTCTGCGTACAGTCGCTCTATGATGTTATTGCCCGTAACCTTGATATCGACAAAATGCCTCAACTGTTTTTTAAATGCATCAAAAAGTTCGGCGTATGTCGCAAATCTTTCCGGGCTTCCGGTCTGAATGCCGATAAGTTTGTCTGTCCGTGGGTCCACACCATTGTTCAAGGTGATCTCGAACACCTTGGGCATATTGAAATACCCGGTGAGGATGTAACTCTCTTTTCCGAAGGCCCCGGTTTCCACACATCCGCTGGTCCCGCCATTCCGGGCGTCTTCGATCGATTTCCCCTGACGCACAAGCTCTTGGACGATGGCATCTGAGTTGAATATCGATGGTTGTCCAAAACCTGTCTTCACAATCTTCAAGGCTCTTTTCAAGAACTTATCCGGGTTTTTTTTGCTTATCTGGACCATAGAACTAGGTTGGAGAATCCTCATTTCCTCCACCACATCCAGGATAAGATATGAGAGTTCATTCACGGCGTCCGATCCATCAGGTTTGACTCCTCCGGTGTTGATCAGGGCAAAATCCGTATACGTACCGCTTTCTTGAGCCGTCACACCCACTTTAGGCGGGGCAGGTTGATTGTTAAATTTCACCCAGAAGGCTTGGAGGAGTTCTCGGGCTTTTTCTTCAGACAGAGTTTTATTTTCCCTTTCTTTCTTGAAAAAAGGATACAGATGCTGGTCCAACCTTCCGGGATTAAAGGAATCCCATGTGTTGAATTCGATGATCACACCTAGATGAACAAACCAATAATACTGGAGAGCTTCCCAAAAATTACGAGGAGCATTGGCAGGTACTCGCGAACACACCTTCGCAATCATTTCCAGCTCCTTCTTCCTTTTGGGATCTTTTTCCCTTTCGGCCAACTTTTCTGCTTTTTCTGCATGGCGGCTGGCATAATGAATAAGAGCATCGGCACAGATGTCCATGGCAATCAGTTCTTCCCTTTTTTTATAAGCTTCAGGATCATTCAAGAAATCCAGCTTTGCCAAACTCTCCTCGATGTCTTTTTTAAAATCTACAAATCCTTTACGGTAAATTTTGTCATCC